>CAIOHM010000507.1 GCA_903858055.1 uncultured delta proteobacterium | reverse complement strand
GATGTCCGGGGTCACCTCGACGGCCGAGAACGAGGTCTGGCGGCGCGCGTTGCCGTCGAAGGGCGAAATGCGAACGAGGCGATGAACGCCGTTCTCGCTGCGAAGGAAGCCGTAGGCGTTCGGTCCCGTGACCGTGAACGATGCGCCGTCGATGCCGGCCTCTTCGGCCTCCTGGAAGTCGACGACCTCGGTCTTGAAGCCGCGACGCTCGCACCAGCGCAGGTACATGCGCAGGAGCATCTGCGCCCAGTCTTTGGCGTCCGTGCCGCCGGTGCCCGGGTGGATGCTCACGATCGCGTTCGCGTGGTCCATTTGGCCCGAGAGCATGCGCTCGAGCTCGGCCTGCCGTACGCGCGCTCCGAGCGCCGTCACACCCTGCGCGCCCTCGGCGATCGTGGCCTCGTCGCTCTCGGCCTCGCCGAGGTCGAGGAGCACGCCCGCGTCGTCGACGTCGCGCTCGAGCTTCTCGAGCGCTTCGATGCGCCGCTCGATGGTGGAGCGGCGGCGCGTGTTTCCTTGCGCCTTCTTCGCGTCGTCCCAGAAGCCCGGGGCGAGCGAGGCGTTCGAGAGGGCTTCGAGTTCGGCCTTCAGTCTCGGGACGTCAAAGAAACCCCCTTAGCGCCTTGAGGCGCTCTTGGAGGTCGGCGAGGGTTGCGCGGGCTTCGGAAAGCATGGGCTCGTGGCTCTATGCGGCTCCCCCCGGGGGGTCAAGGCGACCGTTCAACGCGGGGAGCTCCTTTCGATGCGTGCGAGTTCGCCGCCGGTCGCGATGTCGAGCGCCGTGAAGGTCGCGCGCTCCTCGGCCTCGTCGCGGCTTGGGTCCGCGCGCGCACGCACCCAGCGGGCCGCGAGCTCGGCGCACTGGTGCCGCAGGCGCTCGCCCTGGGCGCGACGCTCGAGGCCGAGGCGGAGCTGCGCGAGCTCGTCGCTGCGGTACACGAGCTCGTCGAGGGACCAGCTGACGCGCAGCTCGAACCCGCGCGTGGCGGTGAGCGTCTCGCCGGTGCTGACGTTTTCGAGGTCCAGGCGTCGGTACCCGCCGTCGCCGACGTGCCCGCGCACGGAGATTTGGGGCAGGGCGGGCGCGAGGCGAACGCGGCGCGTCCGCGAGGCCTCGTCGGGATCGTCGACCGCCCGCGCGACGGCGAGGCAGGCCGCGCTCGCGAGCGTACGCGCCCGTTCCCCGTCGATCTCTCCCTTGGTCTTGGGTTCCGCGGCGACCGCGCGGGCGGCGATCATCGCGGCGCCGAGGGTCACGGCGCGTGGGGCGAGGGGAGGGCGGGGGCGCTTGGCGCGGGGGGAGGTGGGAGGCATGGGGGAGCCACAACAAGACGCGTGCCGAGGGCTCTCGTTACGGATGGCTGAAAAACGCGGGAAATCGCAGCACGAGTGGCCACGCGGAGCCTGGCCGTGGCCGACCGTGGCCGGCCGTGAACGATTTCGCCTCAAGGTTCCCGGAGACCTCCGTTCATGGTCCCTGAAAGGCGCCGCAAGAAGCGACGACCTCGGCAGACGCCCTCGGGCGCGAGCCGAAACCCATCTCCAAGAAGGAGAAAACAACATGGCTCTCGTGATTCAAACGAACGTTGGTTCGTTACAGGCTCAGAAAAACCTCGCGTCGACCCAGATGCTGCTGTCGACGAGCTTCAACAAGCTCTCCAGCGGCTACCGCATCAACACCGCGAAGGACGACGCCGCAGGACTCGCCATCAGCGAGTCGCTGAAGTCGCAGGTCCGCTCCCTCACGGTGGCCGAGCGCAACGCCGGTGACGCCATCAGCATGGCGCAGACCGCGGAAGGCGCCCTCGGCGAGCTCAGCACGATTCTCATTCGCCTCCGCGAGCTGGCGACCCAGAGCGCCAACGGCGCGCTCCAGAGCTCGGACCGCGCGTTCATCGCGACCGAGTTCACGAACCTCCAGTCGGAGATGAAGCGCATCATGACCTCGACGCGCTTCAATGGTCAGCAGCTCATCACGAGCGCGGCCTCCGAGGTCGGCTTCCAGGTCGGCATCAACAACGCCACGGAAGACCGCATCATGGTCACCTTCGGCGGCGTGAACCTCGCGTCGCTCACGAACTCGACGAGCGTCTCGGGCTCGGCGGGCAGCGCGCGCAGCGCCCTCGACGTCATCGACGCGAGCCTCACGCGGGTCTCGACGGCACGCGCCCGCTTCGGTGCGGTGATGAACCGCCTCGAGACGACCGCCTCGAACATCCAGACGGTGCGCCTCAACCTCTCGGCCGCCAACAGCCGCATCCGCGACGTGGACGTCGCGCAAGAGTCCGCGGACCAGTCGCGCAACCAGGTGCTGCTCCAGGCGGG
>CAIOHM010000506.1 GCA_903858055.1 uncultured delta proteobacterium | reverse complement strand
CGCCCGTCGTGCCCGCGGCCGCCGTCGCAACGGCACCTCCCGTCGCGGCCGCTCCGGCCCCGCTCGCGCCGAAGCCTTCTTCCCCGAGCGAGGGCTCGTCGCTGTTCGCCAGCCCCTGGTTCTGGAGCTCCTTGGGCGTCGCCGCCGCCGGCGGAGGCCTCGCGTTCTATGGCTTCAGCCAAGCGCAGGGCATCAAGGACGACTGCGCGGGCGCTCCCATCGGCGTGCGCCAGTGCGCCGACAAGAACGGCTACGGGACCGCAGCGTCGCTGAACATGGTGGGCTACGCGGTCGCGGGCGTGGGCCTCGCCGGTGCGCTCGCGGTCGCGCTCTGGCCGAGCGATTCGCCCAGCCCCGTGAAGGGCTACCGCGTGACCCCGCTCGTCGATGCGAGCGGCGGCGTCGCGGTTCGCCTCGATTATTGAGCGCTTTCACGCGCGCTCCGTGACGTTCTTTCACCGAACCTCTCGCGGTGATTTTCAAGCCGGCCGCGGTGCGTTAGGCGCTGCGGCACCATGCGCGCTCTCCTGGTCCGCAACGTTCGCGCCTTCGACCCCAACACCAGCCTCGACGCCGTCGTCGACGTGTTCGTGGAGGGGAGCACCATCACCCGCATCGGTCGCGACGCCGGCCGCGACGTCGCCGGCTCCGAGTTCGTGACCGTGATCGACGGTCAGGGGCTCTGGTTGCTGCCGGGGTTCGTCGACATCCACGCGCACGTGCGCGAGCCCGGCCAAGAGTACAAGGAAGACGTGCGCAGCGCCCTCAAGGCCGCGGCCGCGGGCGGCTTCGTCGACATCTGCGCGATGCCGAACACCAAGCCCGTGAACGACACGCGCGCGGTGACCGAGATGCTCGTCTACAAGGCACGCTCGATCGGCGGCACGAGGCTCCACCCCATCAGCGCGATCACCATGG
The DNA here is from genome assembly GCA_903858055.1 of uncultured delta proteobacterium. Lineage (GTDB taxonomy): Bacteria > Myxococcota_A > Polyangia > Polyangiales > Polyangiaceae > CAIQDA01. Next base: position 5,246 of record CAIOHM010000506.1, on the reverse strand, counting down.
GCCTCGGCGGCGAGAACCTCACCGAGATGGCGGACCAGCGCGACGCGGGCTGCGTGGGTGTCTCGGACGACGGCCGTTGCGTCACGAAGTCCGGCGTCATGCGCCGCGCGTTCGAGTACGCGTCGACCTTCGATCTCCCCGTGATTCAGCACGCCGAAGATCACGACCTGACGGACGGCGCCCAGATGCACGAAGGCGTCGTCGCGACGCAGCTCGGGCTCCGCGGTTGGCCTCGCGTCGCCGAAGACATCATCGTCGCCCGCGACCTCATGCTTGCAGAGTACACCGGTGGTCGCTACCACCTCGCGCACGCGTCGACGAAGGGCTCGGTCGAGCTCGTGCGCGCCGCAAAAGAGCGCGGCATCAAGGTGACCGCCGAGGTGACGCCGCACCACCTGCTCCTCACGCACGAAGCGCTGCTGGGCTACGACACCGCGTGCAAGGTCAATCCGCCGCTCCGTGAAGAGAGCGACGTGGAGGCGCTGCGCCAGGGTCTCGCGGACGGAACGATCGACTGCATCGCGACCGACCACGCGCCGCACAGCTACCTCGAGAAGGACGTCCCGTTCGCCGACGCGAGCCCGGGTATGGTGGGCCTCGAGCTCTGTTTTCCCGTGCTCCTCGACCTCGTGCGCAAGGGCGTCTTCCCGCTCGCGCGCCTCGTCGATGCGCTCACCCGCTCCCCCTCGCGCATCGTCGCGCTCCCCTCGCCGACACTCCGCGAGGGTGCGAAGGCGAACTTCGTCCTCGTCGACCCCGAGGCAAAGTGGACCATCGACCCGGCGCGCTTCGAATCGAAGAGCAAGAACACGCCCTTCGCGGGGCGTGAGGTCCAAGGTCGCATTCTCGCGACCTACGTCGACGGCATCGCCGCCTACGAGCTCCCCAAGGAAGGAAACACCCCATGAGCACCACGCGCGGATACCTCGTTCTCGCCGACGGCACCGTCTTCGAAGGCACCTCGTTCGGCGCCGCGGGCGTGAGCGTGGGCGAAGCGGTCTTCACGACCACGCTCACGGGCTACCAAGAGGTGCTCACGGACCCTTCCTTCTACGGCCAGATCGTCACGATGACCGCGCCGCAGATCGGCAACACGGGCGTCAACGACGAGGACCCCGAGGCAGTCGATGCGCGGCCGCGCGTGGCCGGCTTCGTCGTGCGTGACGCGAGCCCCATGACCTCGAACTGGCGTGCGAGCGAGTCCCTCGATGCGTACCTCGCACGCCATGGCATCGTCGCGGTCTCGGGCATCGACACCCGCAAGCTCACGCGCCACCTGCGCGACCACGGCGCACAGAACGCGGCCATCGGCACGGGCACGGTCGAGGAGCTCCTCGCGAAGGCGAAGGCAGCGCCGTCGATGGCAGGCGCCGACCTCGTGCAGCACGTGACGCCCAAGTCCTCGTACCGCTACGCGCAGGGCCGCGGCGTGTGGGGCACGGAGCCGGCGAAGCCCGCGCGCTTCAAGGTGGCCGTGATCGACTTCGGCGTGAAGACGAACATCCTCCGCTGCCTCGTCGACGCGGGCTGCGAGCTCACCGTGTACCCTGCAACGACCTCCGCGGAGGCGATCCTCGCGACCGACCCCGACGGCATCTTCCTCTCGAACGGCCCCGGCGACCCCGCCGCGGTGACGTACGCGATCGAGACCGTGAAGCAGCTCGTCGGCAAGAAGCCGCTCTTCGGTATCTGCCTCGGGCATCAGCTCCTCGGCCTCGCGCTCGGCGGCAAGACCTACAAGCTCAAGTTCGGCCACCGCGGCGCGAACCAGCCCGTGCTCGACCTCGCGACGAGGAAGGTCGAAATCACCTCGCAGAACCACGGCTTCTGCGTCGACCTCGAGTCGCTCCCGAAGAACGTCGTGTCGACGCACGTGCACCTGAACGACGGCACGAGCGAAGGCCTCGCCGTGCCCGAGCTCGACCTCTTCAGCTTGCAGTACCACCCCGAAGCCGCCGCCGGCCCGCACGACTCGCTCTACCTCTTCGAGCGCTTCACCGCGCTCATGGAGAAGCGGGCGAAGTAACCGGCGACGACGTTCGCTGGACTTCCGAAGACGGAGCGAGCTCTTGGGCTCGCTCTTCTTCTTGGCGCTCACGCCACACGGCCCACGCGGCGCAGGCCACGATGAACACCATCGTGACGAACAGGAACGCGTTCCCCTTGGCTTGGGACCCGCTCGGGCTCGACCCGCGCGCCGTCTGCGCGAGCACGCGCGCACGGGCCGCAGCCTTCTCGCGCGTGCGGAGGTCGAGCACGATGCTCGACGTGCTCTCACCGGTGAACGACGCGTTGAACGGCCCGCCGCTCTCACCCGAGGCTTCGAGACGCGGCGCCTCGCCGGCCATCACGCGGCGCACGTCCTTGAGCATCGCGATCGCCGACGCGTAGCGATCCGCCGGCGACAGCGAGAGCGCGAGGGCCAAGACCGCGGCGAGCGCGTCTTCCACGCCGAGCACGAGGAGCTTCTCGAGCGCGAGGCTTCGGCCGAGGCGCGCCGGCAGCGGACCCACCATGGCGCACGCGACGGCCATGGCAAGCGCGTACAGGTCGCTCGCTTCGGTCGCAGGCTCGCCCTCTTCGGCGAGCTCGGGCGCTTGGTAGGCGTCGCGACGGAGCGCGACGAGCCCGTGCGGATCGTAGAGCGCCGGGTCCCGCACGCCGGGAGGAAACGCGAAGAACAGGACCCGTGCCGAGCGGCGCGGCGTTTGCCAAACGGCCCATGGGTCGATGGCGCCGTGGATGACCGACGTCGCGTGCGCCGCTTCGAGCACGTCGAGCGTGTGCTCGAGGACCCGAAGCGCGTCGTCACGCGAGAGACCGCCGCCCTCGGCGACGAACGACGCAAGCGGCTTTCCGGCGGGCAGCGGCCACGCGATGGAGGGCAGACCTTCGGCCGTCGTGGACTCGTCGATCGGCACGCACGCGCGTGGGTGCTCGAGGCGCGCCGCGGCCCAGGCGCCTCGCTGAAACTCCGCTCGCAGCGGCAACGAACGCTCGACCTCGGGGGAAGCTACGTGCACGATGCAACGTTCTTGCGCGTCGCCGTTTCCTCGCGAAGCGTCATGGAACGAGCCGGTCCCGTTGACCCGCAGCACCTCCCCAAGGCGCCAACCGCTCGAGGTCCGCGACCCGACGCGACGCTCCGCCTCCGCCCTCGCCGTCCCCTCCCCCGCCATCTTGCTTACCTCGTCCCCGTCGAGCCGTAACCGCCGGCCCCGCGCTCGGTGTCTTCGAGGCTCATGACCACGGCGAGCGACGCACGCTCGACCTTCGCGAGCACGAGCTGCGCGATGCGCTCCCCCGGCTCGACGACGGCCGTCTCGTTGCTCAGGTTGACGAGGACGATGCCCACCTCGCCGCGGTAGTCGCTGTCGATGGTGCCCGGCGTGTTGATGACCGTGAGCCCGCGCTTGGCGGCGAGACCCGAACGCGGGCGCACCTGCACCTCGTAGCCATGGGGGATGGCCAGCGCCAAGCCCGTGGGGAAGAGCTTGCGCTCGAGCGGCGCGAGCGACACCGGCGCCTGCGTCGCCGCGTGAACGTCCATCCCCGCGGAGCCCGCGGTTTGGTACTTCGGCAGCGGCATTTCGACGCTCCCTACGCGGAGCACACGCACGACGACTTCTCGGTCCATGGCGCGAGTCTAACGCCATTCGGCGAATTCATGCACCCAAGGCTTTCGCCGCATCTCGCGTGGGGGCACCGCCCGTGCTACCCGGCGCCCATGGCCGCTCCCGACATGGTTTTGATCGCCGATTTCGGTTCCCAGTACACGCAGCTCATCGCCCGCCGCATCCGCGAGCTCGGCGTTTACTGCGAGATCGTCGCCTGCACCGACGCGTGGGCGGCCATCGAAAAGTCGAAGCCCAAGGCCCTCGTCCTCAGCGGAGGCCCCGCGAGCGTTTACGCCGAGGGCGCGCCGACCATCGACACGCGCATCTTCGACCTGGGGCTGCCGATCCTCGGCATCTGCTACGGCGTGCAGCTCATGACCCACCTCCTCGGAGGCAAGGTCGAGCGCGCGAACGAGCGCGAGTACGGCGCAGCGACGATTCGCATCCACGACCACCAGGGCTTCTTCGCGCGCATCGCGCCCGAGAACGAGCTCGGCGTGTGGATGTCCCACGGCGATCGCATCGCGAGCCTCGCGCCGGGCTTCGAGGTCACGGCGGTCAGCGAGAACTCGCCCTTCGCGGCCATCGCGAACCACGAGCGCAAGCTCTACGGCGTGCAGTTCCACCCCGAGGTCGTTCACACCAAGCGCGGCAAGGAGCTCCTCGCGGCCTTCGTCCACGACGTCGCCGGCATGGGCTCGAGCTGGACGCCCGAGAGCTTCGTGGAGAGCTCGATCGAGCGCATCAAGGAGCAGATTGGGCCCACGGGCCACGCGATCTGCGGCCTCTCCGGCGGCGTCGACTCGAGCGTCGCGGCGGTTCTCGTGCACCGTGCCATCGGCGATCGCCTCACCTGCATCTTCGTCGACAACGGCCTCCTGCGTCGCGGCGAGGCGGAAGAGGTCGTGACCACGTTCCGCGACGCGTTCGGCATGAAGCTCGTCGCCGTCGACGCACGCAAGCGCTTCATGGACGCGCTCGACGGCGTGCAGGACCCGGAGCAGAAGCGCAAAATCATCGGCCGCGTGTTCATCGAGGTCTTCGAAGACGAGGCCAAGAAGGTGCAAGATGCAGCCTTCCTCGTGCAGGGCACGCTCTACCCGGACGTCATCGAAAGCGTCTCGTTCAAGGGCCCAAGCGTCGTCATCAAGAGTCACCACAACGTGGGCGGCCTTCCGGAGCGCATGCGCATGTCGCTGTGCGAACCGCTGCGCGAGCTCTTCAAGGACGAGGTTCGCGCCGCCGGCCGCAAGCTTGATATCCCCGCGCACATTCTCGGACGACACCCCTTCCCCGGCCCGGGTCTCGCCATTCGTTGCCTCGGCGACCTGAACGAAACGCGCCTTGAAGTCCTCCGCGCCGCCGACGCCATCTTCCTCGAAGAGCTTCGCAAGGCGGGCCTTTACGACGCAATTTGGCAGGCCTTCGCGGTGCTTCTCCCGGTGCGCTCCGTGGGCGTCATGGGCGACGAGCGCAGCTACGACGAGGTCTGCGCGCTCCGTGCCGTCACGAGCGTCGACGGCATGACCGCCGACTGGGCCACGATTCCCTACGACGTCCTCGCCTCCGCCTCGAGCCGCATCATCAACGAGGTCAAGGGCATCGGCCGCGTCGTTTACGATATAAGCT
>CAIOHM010000505.1 GCA_903858055.1 uncultured delta proteobacterium | reverse complement strand
GCTCATGCCCGTGGCCGTGATGGCCGCGGAGTCGAGCTGACCCGTGCGGATCTTCTCGACCATGGCCTTCTCGTCGCCTTGCTGACCGTTCCAGAAGAACTGCAGCTTCACGGCGCCGTTCGACTTCTTCTCGAGCACCTTCTGCCAGGTCGTGAGGACCTGACCCCACGGCGACTTCTCCGGGGCGACGGTGCCGACCTTCAGCGTTTCTTCAGCGAAAGCGGGGAGGGCGGCGCCGAGGACCGTGGCGCCGAGCCCCGCGAGGAGGATGTTCTTGAGCTTCATACGGGAGGTTCCTTCACATGCTCGACGGCGGCGTCGAGCGATTGATTCAACGCTTCGAGGGTCGGGCGTTCAGAAGCTGCAGCCGAGGGCCTGCTCCTGGAGGCGCTTCGACGCGAGGTAGCGGCGGGCGCGGCGCTGGGCGATCGCGTTCGTGAGGCGGAGCTCGCTCGGCTCGGCGTTCGCGTCGCGCTTCGCCTTCGGCATCTCGGGGCAGCCGGCGGCCTCGCGCTCCATGTCGTCGGAGAACTCGCGCGGGTAGCCGTCGAGGTCGCGGCAGAGCACCTCACGCAGCGAGCTCTCGAAGAGCTCCTTGTCGCCGATGCGGCAGGCGTAGCGGGTGCCGAGGTTCAGCTGCACGACGAGCGAGCGGCCCTCCGTGAACTGCTTGACCTCGTCGAAGATCTTGCGCGCCCGAGCGGCGCCATCGCCGCACTTGGCCGGGTCCTTCGGGTCCCAGCAGCTCGCGTCGACCTCGGTGCGCGAGACGAGCGCGGCCTCCGTGAGGCGCGACGCGTAGTCCTTGTAATCCGGGCGGAACTTGTAGACGTGCGCCATCATGACGCGGCCGGCTGCGGCGAGCGACTCGGCCGGGGCGCAGAGGCTCTGACGGTTCAGCATGGCGTAGGCCGACCAGAACACGTGCTCCGCGCCCATCGGGTCCTGGAAGTAGTCCTCGAGGGCCTTCGAGAGCGAGGCCTCGGTCTTCACGTGCTCGGCGAAGTCCTTGTCGCGGAGGGACATGAGCTGGAACGCGTAGCCCTTGCCGCGCTCGTAGGCGTTGCAGGCGCGCTCGATGGCCACTTCACGGGCGTCCGAGTCGCCCTTCTCCACCGCGAGCTCGATGTCGTCCTCGATGTACGCATAGGTGCCGCCACCCCACGCCTTCGTGAGGAGGAAGAGCACGTTCTCGTCGTCCGGGGCGAGGCGGCGCACGCCTTCGAACTGCGCGATGCCGGAGAGGGCGGCGGCCTTGGCGACCTCGAAATCGCCGACGGTATCGAGGGCAGCGCCGACCGTGCGGGTCGTCTTCATCTGCCCCTTGGCGAGGGTTTTCGTGAGGCTGCAGCCGGTCGTCGCGAGGGCGAGGACGGCGCACGTGGCGAGGGTGAGGATGCTTCGCATGACCCCGAGGGTACGTGCCCTCTTTTCCGCGTGTCAACGAAGGGCGCGCAGCGTCTGCGTGCCGAATTCGTCGCGACGCAACGCGTTGGCTTGCCGCGCGGGCGCGCGGGCGCGCTTCGATTCGCTTGGCAATTGCCAGGGTATGACGCCGATGTCGCGGTTCGCTATGCAACGGTTGCGGGGTTGACACGAGCCGTTCCCGTGACGATGGATAGTTGTGCGTCGAATTTCCTTGAAACTCGGGAAATATCCTTCTCGCTGAAAAGGTCCTGGTGAGAGGCCCAGTTGGCGAGAGTCCTGCAAAGGTAGATGCAAGGAAAAAGTTCCGGCCACGGGCTTTCGCTTTTTTCCCTCCTTGCCGTCCAACGTTTCGAAGTCGCTCTCCCGGAGGTACGCCATGCGCCACTCACGTTCCGAGGCTGCTCTCGCACCCGAGGAGACCCTTGCGGAAGAGCTCGAAGAGCTCCGCGACGACGGTGGCGACGAGGGGGTACCTGGGGACCCGTCCTCCCGAATCGATCTCGTCGCGGACGAGGCCGAAGAGGACGAGGTCGAGCTCACGGACGACGAAGGGCTCGCGCCGGACCCCAAGGCGAAGACCGAGGTGGCCGACCGCGACGACTCGATGCTCTCGCGCTACTTCCGCGAGATGTCCGAGTTTGGCGTCCTCGACCAGGACGCGGAGCTTCAGACGGCGGTGGCGGTCGAGAAGGCCGAAGTGGCCCAGTGGGTCGCGGCGCTCGGTTATTTGCCCGCGGCGAGCGCCATCCTCGACCTCGTGGAGGCCGAGCTCCCAACGGGCGAAGATGCCGTCGAAGTGCCCATGCTTCCCCTCATGCGGCGCGCGCTCGCGGCGGTCGCAAAGAAGGACTTCGTGGTCGCGAAGACGCGCCGTGACGAGTGGACCGCGCTCTGTACGGCCTTCGGTCGCGCCGTTCGCCTCGCGGACGGCGACCGCCTCTGGATCGCGACCGCCCAAGATCTCGTGCTTCGCCTCGGCCAGGTGAGCGACGACGATTTCCTCGCGCTCGGCGACGGCGAGCTCGATATCCCCGTGACCCGCGAGCACCGCTCCTCGTGCGCGGCCATTCGCCGGGCGATGGGCGCCGCCGAGCGGTCGAAGAACGCCTTCGTGCGCTCGAACCTGCGCCTCGTGGTCTCGATCGCGCGCCGGTACAACCGCGGGCGTATGCCGCTCATCGACCTCATCCAAGAGGGAAACATCGGCCTCATGAAGGCCGTCGAGCGCTTCGACCACACCCGCGGCTACCGCTTCTCGACCTACGCGTCGTGGTGGATTCGCCACGCGATCTCGCGTGCGCTCGCGGACAAAGGCCGCGCCGTTCGCATTCCCGTGCACATGCTCGACACGCACAACCGCGTGCTCCGAACGCGGCAGCTCCTGCTCGCACGAAACGGCCGCGAGCCGACGCAAGCCGAGCTCGAGAAGGAGACGGGCATCGCCGCCGACAAGCTCGAGAAGGTCATGGGCGCATGGACCGAGACGCCGGTGTCGCTCGACAAGCCGGTCGGTGACGAAGACGGCCGCCGCTTCTTGGACTTCCTGCAAGACGACAGCGAAGTCTCGGCGTACGACCGGCTCGCCGCCGACGACTCGAAGCGCCAGGTGGGCGAGCTCCTGCTCAAGCTCTCGCCCATCGAGGCGCACATCCTTCGAAGCCGCTTCGGCCTCGACGACGACGAAGAGCGCACGCTGAAGGAGATCGGCGATCAGTACCAGCTCTCGCGCGAGCGCATTCGCCAGCTCCAAGAGCAGGCGCTCGCGAAGCTGCGCCGCTACTACCGCGACTGACCGCGGCTCGGTGCTGCGTGAAGAGGGTGCGCCGGGGGCGTGCGTGCGCTAGGCCTGCCCCCATGTACGGTGCACCCAAGGCCGACGTTCGCCTCAGGAAAATCACGGCTCCCGAGCTCCGCGCCCGCAAAGGGCACGGGCCGAAGATCACGATGATCACGGCCTACGACTACACGATGGCCCGCCTCGTGGACGCCGGTGGCGCAGACATGATCCTCGTCGGCGACTCGCTCGGCATGATCGTGCAAGGCGAGCCGCATACGCTCGCGGTGACCGTGGAGGACCTCTGCTACCACGGCCGTTGCGTGGCGCGCGGCGTGGAGCGCGCGCACCTCGTGGGCGACATGCCGTTCATGAGCTACCAGCTCTCGCCGACGCAGGCGCTCGAGAACGCGGGCCGCATGGTCAAGGAGGGGCGGTACGAGTCGATCAAGCTCGAGGGGGGCGCGGCCGTCGCCGAGCACGTGGCGCGCATCGTCGCCGCGGGGATTCCCGTCGTGGGCCACGTCGGTCTCACGCCGCAGAGCGTTCATGCGTTCGGTGGATTTCGCGTGCAGGGCCGCGGTGACGAGGCCGAAGCGCGCATTCTCGCGGACGCGCGGGCGCTCGAGGAGGCCGGTGCATTCTGCATCGTCCTCGAGGCTGTCCCGCCAGACCTCGCCGAGGCGATCACGAAGAGCGTCTCGGTGCCGACGATCGGCATCGGTGCAGGCGCGGCCTGCGACGGGCAAGTCCTCGTGTGCACCGACATGCTCGGCATGGGCCTCGCTCCGGCGCCGAAGTTCACCAAGCGCTTCGCAGAGCTCGGCAAGCAAGCCGTCGAGGCCTTCGAGGCCTACGTGCGCGAGGTGCGCGAAGGGGCTTTCCCGGGCCCGGAGCATGCGTACAAGCCGAACCGCGGGGCTGCGGCGGGGGCTTCCGAGGTGCCGCCGGGCGCCCTCCCGAGCGACCGCGTCGCCGGCTGAAGGGCGTCCGCGAACCGGCTGCGGAAGAGAGCGCAAACGACCCGAGGCGACGGGAGACCGACGGTTTGGGTCGATGCGCCTTTCGTGATGGCGCCGCTAAAGCCAAAATTTCACGCAGATCGCGAGCGTCGTACCCCAGGCGAGCAGCGCGACGATCGGGCGAATGCGCTTTGCATCGACACGGCGAGCGGCGGCAGCGCCCCAGTAGCCGCCAGCGACCGCCGTGACCACGATGGGCCACGTGGTGCGCAGGTCGCCGCGTCCGGCTCCGAGGAAGGCGAGGGACGCCACGCCGTTGATGAGCACGCCGAGCAAGGACTTGAGGGCGTTCGCTTCGTGGATCGAGTCGACGCCGAGCAGCGCGAACGCGGCGAGCATGAGGATCCCCATGCCGCCACCGAAGTACCCGCCGTAGCAGGCGACGACCACCTGGAACGCGAGAGCTGCCGCGAGGCGCGCGCCGCTGCGTTCGCCCGCACCGAAGCGTGCCGTTAGGCGAGGGCCGATCGTGAAGAGCGTCGTGGCTCCGAGGAGCATGAAGGGGACGATGCGGACGAAGCGCGCGTCGGGCGTGGCGAGCAGCAACTTCGCGCCCCCGAACGCTCCGATGGCGCTCACGACGCCGAACACGAGCGCGAGGCGAAGGCCCGTCGCGAGCTCACGACGGTAGGCGATGGTGCTCGAGACCGAAGCCGGCCAGAGCGCGAGGGTCGTGGCGACGTTTGCGTCGACCGGCGCGATGCCCGAGGCGAGAATCGCAGGGAAAAGCAGGAAAGAGCCGCCGCCTGCGACCGCGTTGAGGGCCCCGGAGACGAAGGCCACGCACGCGCACAGGGCGAGGGCCGCGGGGCTCATGGAGCCCGAAAAACGAGGAGCTTGTAGTCTGCAAACACGTGCAGAAGTGGTGCGGAATCCAAGAGGCGCTCGAAGGTCTCGAAAGGCGCGCGCAGGAGCGGCACGGGAGCTTCGCGCACGCTCGCCACGAGGCGGAGCGGCACGAAGCCCATGGCGTCGCGGTGCGTGAGGCGCAGGCCGACCGCCTCCGCGTGGGCGACCCAGGCACCCACGTCGAGCGCGAGCACGCGTCGCAGGAGAGCCGACTTGTGAATCGGTTCGAGGAGCAAGAGCTCGCCGCCCGGCACGAGCGCTGCGCGCAAATTGCCGAGGGCGAGACGAAGATCTTCTTCGGTCCGGCAGGCCACCGAGAGACACCCCACCACGAGCACGCGGTCGAAGCGACCGAGGCCGGTGAAGCCCTCGAGCACGTCGCCGCGCTCGAACCGCGTGCGATCGGAGAGCCCGGCTTCGCGCGTCTCCTCGGCGGCGAGATCGGCGGTGTCTTGCGAGAAGTCCACGCCCACGACCTGGGCCCCGTGGCGTGCCAGGTGGCGGGTCATGCGGCCCGTGCCGCAGCCCACGTCGAGGACGCGCAGCCCCGTGACGTCGCCGAGCGTGCGCGAGAGGACCTCGCGTTGGCGCTCGTCCCACAGGAGGTTGTAGGCGTTCGAAGGCCAGAGCGAGCGCGAGAGCCCCGTGCGCTCCTTCGCCCGCGCGTCCCAGTAGTGCGCCTTCCCGTAAAGGTCGCTGCGCTGGCGACGCTCGCGCACGAGGTTCATGAGCGAGGTCGCGCCGTCGCGGAAGCCGTTCCTCATGGTGAGGTCTCCAGGTCCATCTGGGCGAGGGCCGCGTCGGCGGCGTGTTCGACCTCGGCGCGCGTCGCCCCGGCGGCGATGACGTAGCCCGTGCGCTTCGCGGAGTCCGTGAGCGGGTAGACGCGCGCGCCGACGGGCGGGAAGAGCTCCGCTGCGAGGACGCCTTTTTCGCCGCGCGCCGCTTCGAGGCCTCGCTTGGCCTGCACGACACCTGGCCTGCCGATGTGGAACTTCACGATGGCCGCGCCGTGTGCGGCCCCGGTTTTTCCGGCGCGTTCGAGATCCGCGTCGCCGACCGCGATGCCGAGGATGCGATCGTAGAGGTTCACGCCCGAGGCGAGGTAGGCCACGTCGGCGTCGAAGCCTCCGCCCATGCGGGCCGCCGTCTCGAAGAGGTACGCGCGTTCGGTCCGCTCGTCGAACGCGACCTGCGAGTAGCATGGCCCTCGCGTGAGCCCGAGCGCCTTCGCCCCCTTGCGCGCTTCCGCGATGACGAGCTCCTCCGCCGCGCGCGAGAGGCCGCTCGGCGCGACCTCGGCGACCATGACTCCGAGGGGCTTCTTGCCGGGGACCTTGATGCGCTCTGTGACGCAGTACGAGACGAGCTCGCCGCCCTCGATCCACCCGGTGACCGAGTACTCGCCGCCCTCGATCCACCGCTCGACGACGACTTGCGCGAGCCCCGCATTGTGGCTGTGCGCGAGCGCGTCGACGACGGCGTCTTCGAGCTCGGCGTCCGTGTCGACGCGGGCCACGCCGCGCTGCCCCCAGCCGCGCACGGGCTTCACGACGAACGGGTAGGGGTTCATCGCGGCGAAGGCGCGCGCCTCTTCCACCGTGCTGCACGAGGCGAAGGGAGGTACGGCGACGTCGCCCGTCGCGTAGGCCGCGCGCATCGCGTCCTTCTCTTGGCAGCGGCGCACGGTTTCGGGGTCCGCGGAGAAAGGCAGGCCCGTGCGGTGCGCGGCGATGGCCGCGGTCTTCAGCGCGAGCTCGCTCCCGGTCGTCGCGATGGCACGGACGCCTCGCTCGGTGATGAGGCGCGCGATCGCGTCGGCGTCGGCGGTCGAGACGTGGGCGAAGTCGTTGCAGTCTGCAATGCCTGGCGCCTCGGGGGAACCGTCGAGGCCGAGCACCGCGAAGCCGAGGGCGCGCGCGCGGCGAATGAGCGAGAGCTGCGGAAACCCACAGCCGATGACGAGGACAGTGCGGGGAAGAGTGCTCATGCGTCGGGGTCGAGGAGTCGTTGCGTGGAGGCGCGCTCGACGGGCAAGACCGACGGGCGCATGAGGGAAGGCGCTCCGCTCGTCACCGAGTCGGGCGCGTCGTCGAAGTTGCGTCGCTCGGCCACGTTGAAGAGCGGACGACCCTGCACCTGAATGTAGATGCGCGCGATGTACTCGCCGATGACCGAGAGGGCGAGGAGCTGGAGCCCACCCATGAACGCGACGAGCGCGAAGAGTGAGGGCCAGCCGACGTTGCCGTAGCCGTAGAAGACCTTTCGGAGCACGGCCCAGAAGCCGATACCGATGCCGAAGGCCGCCGTCGCGAAGCCGATGTTTCCGATGAACCGCAGAGGCTTCGAGCTGAAGCCGACCACGAGGTCGAACGTATGGTTGAGGAGCTTCGTAAAGTTGTAGTTCGTCGACCCAGTGAACCGCGCGGCATGGGCCACCTCGACGGTGCCGATGCGCGCGCCGCTCCAGACCAGCAGCGCGCTGAAGAACTTTCGGCGCTCCGGCAACGCGGCGACGTGGCGAGCGATCGATGCGCGCATGAGGCGGAACGTGCTCACGTCGGGCGGGAGCTCGATCGCGAGGGCCTGGCGCATGAGCCACTGCATGGCCTGCGAGGCCCACACGCGGAAGAAGGTGTCTTTGCGCTTCTGGCGCAGCCCGTAGACGACGTCGAAGCCCTCGGTGCGCTTCTGCCAGAGCTTCGGGATCTCCTCGGGCGGGTTCTGGAGATCGCCGTCCATTTGGAGGATCCACGCGCCGTGGGCGTGCAGATACAGGGCCTCGACCGCGGCCTCTTGCCCGTAGTTGCGTGTAAAGCGCACGAGTCGCACGCGGGGGTCCTCTTCGGCCAGCCCGCGCAGCGCTTCGTAGGTTCGATCACGTGAGCCGTCGTCGACGAAGACGAACTCGAACGTGAGGCCCAACCCTTCGATCACCTTCCGCGTGCGCTCCACGAGCGGGCGCACGTTGGCCTCTTCGTTGAAGACCGGGACGACGACGCTCAGGTCGGGCTTCGCGCTCAGCATGCGAGCGACTCTTCGAGGGCACGCGCGACGCGCGCTTGCTGCTCCTCCGTGAGGGCCGGGTACTGCGGGAGCGAGATCGTGCGGTCGCCGATTTCTTCCGCATGCGGCAGCGCGCCGCGCGGGATCCCGAGCACCTTGACGAGGTATGACAGCGTATGGATCGCCCGGTAATTGACCGCCACGCCGACACCTCGCGCCCCGAGGGCCGTGAGCGCAGCGTCGCGTTGAGCTGCGGGAACGTGAACCGTGAAGAGGTGGTGCGTCGACTGGCCCACGCGCTCGGCAAGCGGAGGGACTTGGCTCGTCGCTTGGCGGAAGAGGCTCGGCGCGAGCTCCGGGAGCAGCGCGCGGTAGCGCAGGTCGACCGCTTCCCGCGCAGCGCGTTGGTCGAGCGCACGCGGGAGCTGGGGCCGAAGGATCGCGGCGTCGAGGTCCGTGAGGTTCGCCTTGAAGCCGAGGTCCACCATGTCCCAGTGCTGGTAGAGAGAGCCGTGGCGCTCGGTCGCGGCCTTCGAGACGCCGTGGTTTCGCAGCTGGCGCATGCGCTCGGCGAGATCGGCGCGCTTCGTGACGACCGCGCCGCCGTCGCCGCTCGTGAGGGTCTTGGTGGCGTAGAACGAGAACACGGCTGCGTCGCCGAGGTCGCCGGGGCGCACGCCGTCGCGCTCCATCTCCGTGCCGTGCGCCGAGTCTTCGAGGAGCCAGAGCCCGTGGCGATCGGCGAGGTCCCGCAGCGCGCGCATGTCGGCGAGCTGACCGAAGAGGTGCACGGGCAGGATGCCGCGCGTGCGTGGGCCGATCGCCGCGCGAACGTTCGCGGGGTCGATGAGCCCCGTGCGCGGATCGACATCGACGAGCACCGGCTTGCCCCCGAGGTGGAGGATTGCGTTGGTCGTCGACACGAAGGTCATCGGCGTCGTGATCACCTCGTCGCCCGGCTCGAGACCGAGTGCGCGGAGGGCGACCATGAGGCCGTTCGTGCACGAGTTCGTGCCCACGACGTGGCGGGCGCCGAAGAGCGCGTCACCCTCGCTTCGTCCGCGCAAGAGGAAGGCGCCCAGCTCTTTTTCGAAGGTAGCGACCTGGGGCCCGAGCGTGAGGAACACGGTCTCGAGGACCTGGCGCCACGACGCGGCCTCTTCCTCGCCCAGCGTGTGCTTGAAGAACTCGACGCGGTCGGCGGCGCTCATGGCTCTCCGAGGATGTGCCCGCCGATGGCGAGCGACTGGGCTGCAAGCTCGGCCTCGCGGAGGAAGACGTACTGGCGCAGCGTGTAGCCGCGCCGATCGTCCGGGTCGACCTTGCCCGAGCGAAGCGCTTCGAGGACCTCTTGAATCCCGTCGTCGATGGTGCGCGTGGTTTGGTAGCCGAGCGTCTCGCGAATGACGTCGAAGCGAACGTTGTAGTCGCGCAGATCCGGGTCCGTGCCGACGGTGACGAGCTCGGTCGACGGGACGGCGTCGCGCACGCGGTACGCGAGCTGTGCAATCTGCACGTTGTTTTCGTCGGAGCCGACGTTGAAGACGCGCCCGGCGCACCGCGAAGACTCCGCGGTCGCGGCGATGTGCATGGCGCGCGCCACGTCGAGCACGTGCACGAAGGGCCGCCACTGCTTGCCGCCGCCCTCGATGCTCACCTTGCGGTTCACGTAGGCGTTCTTCGTCATCACGTTGACCGCGAGATCGAAGCGCATGCGCGGGCTCACGCCGAACACGGTGGCGAGGCGCAGGGCGACGGTTTCGAAGGCGCCCTCGGACTCGCGACCGAGCTGCATGGCGTAGTCCTCGACCTCGCACTTGGCCCGCGCGTAGAGCGACACGGGGTTGCGGGGGCTCGACTCGGTGAGTCCGAGCCCGGCGCCGTGGCCGTAGACGCTGCACGAGCTCGTGTACACGTAGCGGCGCACGCCGGCTCTTCGCGCCGCCGCGGCGAGGCGCTTGCCTCCGCCGATGTTGATCGATTCGGTGAGGTGAGCCTCGAGATCGCAGGAAGGATCGTTCGAGATGCCGGCGAGGTCGACCACCGCCTCGATCCCCGCGAGCGCCGCCTCGGTGTCGAAGGTGCGGATGTCGTCGCGCAAGATGCGGAGGCGGTCTCCGAAGCGCGCCTCGGCGGCCTTCAGCGTGGGGCCGAAGTAGAAGCGATCGAGAGCCGTCACTTCGTGCCCTGCTTCGAGGAGGTGGGGAACGAGCACCGAGCCGATGAAACCGGCGCCGCCGGCAACGAAGATACGCATGGTGGACCGCCGGCGGCCCTACCATAAAGCGTGCGAAGCCCAAGTTGCTTCTCGGTGCCGCCGCGAAGGGCTGGCGCGAGGCCGCTCGCACCTCGGCGCGCCCTTTTGCTATCGGAGAGCCATGGGTTCGATCGGGCGTCTGGCGGGCATGTGGCGTGTGGCGCTTTCCGCGGCGCTCCTGGTTGCGCACGGGCGGCGCTACGACTTCCTCTGCGACGACGCGTTCATCAGCCTGCGCTACGCGAAGCACTTCGCGGCAGGGAATGGCCTCGTCTACAACGTCGGCGAGCGCGTCGAGGGCTTCACGAACTTCCTCTGGGTGATGCTCGAAGCGGCGCTGCTCGGGCTTGGTGCGAGCCCGCGCCTCGTGATCGACGTGCTCGGTTTCGCGACGGCCCTCGGGGCGGCGCTCGTCGTCGAGTGGGGCGGTGCCGTGCTCGGCATCGCGGCGCTCGGTCGCCTCGTCGCGCATGCGGCGCTCGTCTCGTCGGTGTCGTTCGCCGTGTGGCTGCTTGGCGGCCTCGAGGCGAGCGCGTTCGGCGTGCTCGTCCTTGCGTCGCTCGTGGCGGCGCACGCGGCGCTCTCGCAAGGGGAGCCGTGGCGTCACGCCTCCATCGTCGCCGGTCTCCTCGCGGCGGCGGCGATGCTGCTTCGTCCGGAGACGCCGCTCGTCGTGGTCGCATCGGCGCTGGCTGCGCTCGCCGTGGCCCGCGGGCGTGCCGTGCTACCGCTCCTGCGCGCGGGCGCGACGTTCGCGAGCATCGTGGTGCCGCTGCTGCTCGCCCGTCGCATGTATTACGGCGACTGGCTTCCGAACACGTTCTACCTGAAGACCACGGGGAACAGCGCCGAGCTCTTCGAGCACGGCCAAAGGTACGTGGCGTATGCAAGCTTGCACCATGCATCGATGCTTGCGCTCGGCGCGGCGGGCGCCGTCGCCTTGCTCCGCTCGGTGACGACGCGCGTGTTCGCCCTCGCGTCGCTGTTCGTTGCGGGTCTCTTTGCGCTCTACGTCGCGCGCGTGGGAGGAGATTTCCTGCCGGCTACGCGCTTTTTCGCCCCGCTCGTGCCGCTGCTCGCCCTGCTCGCAGGCGCGGCGGTCGACGAGCTCGCGCGTCGCGTCCCGGAGACGTTGCCGCGTGCGGTGAGGGGGGCGGTGCGCGGCGTGGTCGCAGGCGTCGTCGTGAGCCTCGTCGCGGGGCCGCAGCTCGCGTGGGCGCAGAGCGTCGCCGTCGACGAAGAGCCGCTGCGCATCGAACCCCTGCATTGGACGCGCACGTACGGGCTCCGCTGGTCCGCGCTCGGACGCTGGATCGCCGCGCACGCGAAGGCGAACGACGGCATGGCGATGGGGGCCGCCGGCGCTGCGCCCTTCTATGCGGGGCTCGGCGTGTGGAACCTCGACATCCTCGGACTCTGCGACGCGTACGTGGCCCGCGAGGGGATCGTCGTCGGAAGCCGGCCCGGTCACCAGCGTCGCTCGCCGCTGCCCTACACGTTGGCGAAGCGCCCAGTCTTTCTCTTCGAAGGCGACTACGACCGTGACGAAGCGCCTTCCCTCGCGCGCGACGCGTCGTGGGAGGCGCGCGGCTACGTGTGGGCGGCGGCGAAGGTCGACGCGCGCTACGGGGCGGCGCGAACGTTCTGGTGGGTCTTCCTCCTCCGGCGTGATCGTGCGGATGAGCTCCGCGGCGCCGATGACCTCGTGCTCGCGACGGACGAATTGAACTGACGTTGAATCACGCTTGCGCACGTCGGATTGTCGCTTGACGGTTGGCAAGCGTTCGCCAAGGTGCGCCCGTGCTCACCGGTCGCCTCGCTCTCCGCTCGTCCCTCTTTGCGCTCACGGCAGGTCTCGCGGCCTCGACGATCGCCTGCGCCTCGTCGAACTCCCACGAGGGCGCAGCGCCTGAAGCGACGCGCGCGCAGGCGTATGCGAAGCCGCGACGTGCCTTCCTCGACCTCGGCCTGCGCCAGCTCCTCGAGGCGAGCGATGCGGAGCTTGGGGCCGTGGCGCGTACGTTTCGCTTGCTCGCGCCCGAAGTCATCGCGGGCGAGCGATTCTACCGTGTGCTCGCGGTGCTCGAGGTGGGCGCGAACGTCGGCGCGGCGGTCGATGTCCCTGGCCTCACGATGCGCTCTCGTCTCGGGCGCGTGCTCTCGCTTCGCGTGACCGAAGTCGGCCTTCGCGCGCTCGCCGAGAACCCGGAGGTGCTCGCCGTCCATGCGGTGCGCCTCGGCACCACGCTCAACGAGGTCTCCACGAGCGCCTCGTCTGCGAAGCGTGTCACCGTGCCGCCCTCCGCCCCCGTCGACACGACGATCCCCGTCGTGGCCGGGAAGACCTACACGTTCACGCTCACCGCGAAGAGCCCGCGCGCTGCGAACGCCGACCCGGTGCTGACCCTTTGCCGCGACGCTGCGTGCACCGGCGCGTCCCTGCTCGCGAGCGACGACAACGGCGGCCCCGGTACCGACGCGCGCCTGACCTACACCGCGACCCAGACCGAGACGCTCCTCGTGCGCGCCACGGACAAGAGCGGGCAGACGATGGAAGACGCGCTGACGGTGCTCGGCTCCAACGGTCTGCCGCTGCGGCTCGGCACGGGAGCGCGGTCGCTGTGGGAGGACGGTCTGCGGGGCAACGGGGCGATCGTCGCGGTCGTCGACTCGGGCACGGACTTCTGCCACGACGACTTCGTCCGCATCGATCCGACGACCTCGGCCCGTCGCTCGCGCATGATCGCCCTTTGGGATCAGCTCTTGCTTCTCCAAGGCAGTGAGACGGGACCGACGTTCTCCCTCGGGAGGCTCGGGTCTGCGACGGGGTACGGCGTGCAGTACCTGCCCACGGCGCTCGACGCGGCGCTCGGAAACTGTGCGGCGATTCGCAGCGTGGACGAAGACGGCCACGGCACGCACGTCATGGGCACCGCCGCGGGCAACGGGCGGGGCGGGGCGGGCGAGCTCTATGCAGGCGCGGCGCCGGAGGCGGACCTCGTCGGGGTGAAGCTCGACTTTGCGTCGGGGGGCGGCGTCGTCGATGGCGTCGCGTACGCGGTGTCGGTCGCGGAGAGCGTCCAGAAGCCCGTCTCGATCAACCTGAGCCTCGGGTTCCACAGCGGCCCGCACGACGGCACCGACCCCGAGTCCCTCGGTCTGCTCGCCGTCTCGGGCCCGGGCCGATCCATCGCGGTCGCGGCGGGAAATGAAGGAAATTCCGCGATCGCCGCGCGCTCGGTCGACGCTCCTCCCGCCATCGACGACCTCGGGGTCACGATCGCGAGCGGCACGCGCTTCGAGCGGGACGGCGGCGTGTTCCTCTGGCTCGACGCCGCGACGGACTTCCGTCTCTCGCTCATCGACAACACGGGGACCGTCGTGGCCACCGCCGAGCCAGGCCAGTCGAAGCGCATCACCTTCGGCGGCGTGTCGTCGCAGCTCGTCTACGATCGCGCGCCCTACGACGTGAACGGCGACGTGCGTCAGGCTGCCTTCGTCGTCACGGGCTGGAACTCGGCGTCGACGCGCGTCACGCTCCGCCTCGAACGCCTGCGCGGCACCGGGAGCGGGCGCTGGTGGGGCTGGGCCGTACCCGACACCCCGTCCGCGATGACCTTCGCCGATCACCGCGCGCAGGCGGGCGACGGCGCGTACCTCGGCACCATGAACGACCTCGCGAGCTCCTACGCCGTGCTCTCGGTCGGCGCGACGGCGAGCCTCGTTCGCGTCAAAAAGGAAGACGGGACGCCCGAGAGCGATCAAGCAACCTGGAACCGCTTCGGCACCATCGCGAACTTCAGCTCGCGTGGGCCGAGCCGTGACGGTCGCGCGAAGCCCGACGTCGTCGCCCCGGGCATGTACGTCGTCTCGTCGCTCTCACGCTCCGCGGAGAACCCAAACACGATCGTCGAGAGCGGAAAACACCAGAAAATGCAGGGGACCAGCATGGCTGCTCCCGGGGCGACCGGCGTGGCCGCGCAGCTGCTCGCGTTCGACCCAACCGTCGTCGCGCCAGCGCTCCT
>CAIOHM010000504.1 GCA_903858055.1 uncultured delta proteobacterium | reverse complement strand
CGTGCCCTCGGTGATCGAGTAGATGAGCGCCGCGAGCGCCATGCCGCCGTGGAACGAGTGATGCGTCATCGTCGAGACGTCCGCGCGCGCGATCATCTCGGCCACGAGGAAGTAGAGCATCAGCGGCGCGTTCATGCCGCCGAGGTCGCGCGGAAGGCAGAGCTTGTGGAGCTCGACGCCGTTGATGCGCTCGAAGACCGCGCGCGAGGCCTCACCGACGATCGCCTCGCCACCTTCGAGGTGCGCATGCTGCTTGTCGAGGAGCGGCGAACGCGGCGCGATTTCCTCGCCCACGAGCTCACCGACCATGGTCGCGACCTCACGCCAGGTCTCGAGACCCTCCTGGGTGTTCTTCGGGCCGCCCGGCAGCGTGAAGCCGAACTCGGTGACCGACGCGAGGCTCTCCCAGTCGATGGCCTTGTCGAAGTGGAAGCGGAGGTCGTCGTTGTCGAGGAAGAAGTTGGCGCTCATGATCAGGTGCCTTCCTTGTGGGTCGATCGGGCAGAGATCTCGGCGTTCGCGTGCCGAGGCGTGAAGAGAGAGGCTTGCGCGATGCGCGCGAGCTCTTTGGCGAAACGTTCGCGACCGGCGGTACCCTCGCCGAGGAGGACACTCGTCACCTCGGCCGTGGCCGTGCCCGCCATCGCGATTTGAAGGACCTGCACGAGGTACGCTTCCACGTCGACCTCGGCGCGATGCACGCCGCGCTCCTGGCCCACACGGATGTAAGCTGCAATCGCCTCCATCCACGGGCCGACGACGTCCTTGAGGAGCTTGCGCGACTCCTCGGGGCGATCGAGCAGCTCGCGCAGCACGATGCGCGCGCGGTCCGGGTCTCGCGCGAAGAACGCGAGGAGCTCGGAGAAGACGGCGTCGAAGCGCACCTTGGTCGCGCCGGCGGTGAGCAGGAGCTGCGGGAGCGTGCGCTGCCAGTGGCCAACGAGCTCCGCGAGCACCGCCGCGTGAAGCTCCTCCTTCGAGCGGAAGTGGTGAAGGATCGCCTGCTTCGAGATGCCCACGACCTCGGCGACGGCCTGAAGCGTGGTGGCCTCGTAGCCGCGGTGCGCGAAGAGGCGCATGGCCGCTTCCCGAATCAGCTCCGGTGTGCTCTTCGACGGGGGTGGGGCGCTGGTCACGCGCTGCGTCTTACCAACCGGTAAGCGATGACGCAAGGCGCGCCTTACCGCGTGGTAAGTTTTATCGGAACCCGGCCAATTTCTTGGCGTGCTAGCGCGGCCGCGTGAGCGAACCCCGCGATCTCTACTCCGCACCACCTCCGGAGCCGCCGCGTCCCATCGGCGAGCGCGTTGCGCAAATCCTCGTGGCTTGGCTGGCCCTGCTCCTCGCGGACAACCTCTTCCTCGCGGCGACCGCCCGCGACTCCTTCACGGGCCCTTGGGAGCCGCTGGCGCTGCTCGTCGTGGGCACGCCCATCGCGGCCGCCATGCTGGTGCCCGTCGCCGCCGCGTTCGCGATGGCGCACTGGCATGCGGAGGCAGCACGCTACTCGCCCTTCTCGCGCCGCATCGTCGTCGCCGTCGCAGGTCTCTTGGGTTTTGCCGTGGGCTGGGGCGTGGGCGGAGGACGCCACCTCGCCGACCCAATCGTGCGGGCCCTCTTCGCGCTCTCCGTCGGGTTTCTCGTCGCCACCGCGGCCCGCACCGCCTTCTGGCCTCCGGTGCGCCGCGCCCTGCGTGCACAGATCCTCCCGTTCGGGGTCGCCCTCGCCATCGCCGCGCTCGTCGCCGACCGATTGGTCCTTCCGCGCCTCTACGAGGCTTTTCACGTCGCCCTCGCGACGCTCGTGCTCCTGGCCGCGAGCACGCTCTCGCGGCGCGTGAAGCTCCCCTCGTTCATGCTGCCCGCGGTGGTTTTCGGGGTGCTCTTCCCGGGCATCGTGGCGGCGTTCGAGCTCGAGCGCATCGGGGACCACGCGAGACTCGTCGCCCTCGAGCGCTCGCCAGTGCTCGGACGCTTGCTCGGCACGTTTGCGAGCACGTTCCCGTCGCTGACCGAGGCACCACCGGTCGCGAAGAAGGCCACGGGCAGCACGCTCGTGGGCGAAGCCGCGCGCTCGCTCGACTGGCACGATCGCTCGATCCTCGTCGTCACGATCGACGCGCTCCGCGCCGATCACCTGCCGTTCCAAGGCTACGCGCGGCCGACCGCACCGAACCTCGCGGCTCTCGCCGAGAGGGGCGTCGTCTTCGAGAACGCCATCGCCGCGACGCCGCACACCTCGTACTCGGTCGGCTCGCTCTGGACCGGGACTTACCTGCGCCCCCTCGTCGCGCTCGGCCTCGAAAGCGACCCGACGACGCTCCCCTCGCTCATGAAGCTCTACGGCTTCGAGACCGCCGCGTTCTTCCCGCCCGCGGTCTTCTACGTCGACGGAGCGCGCTTCGGCGCGCTGCAAGAGAGCGGCTTCGGCTTCAACTACCGCAAGATGGAGTTCGCGGACGGCGAGAAGCGCGTCGATCAGGTGCGTGCATTCTACACCAATGTGACACGGCCGGGCCCGCGCTTCCTCTGGGTTCACCTCTTCGAGCCCCACGAGCCTTACGAGCCACACCCCGCGCACGACTTCGGACCGCTCCCGATCGACCGCTACGACGGCGAGATCGCCG
>CAIOHM010000503.1 GCA_903858055.1 uncultured delta proteobacterium | reverse complement strand
GCGGCGCGCCGCTCGCGGTCTTCACCACGATGCGCGCCTTCACGACGGCGCCGCTCGACCCCCACGCGTCGTTGTCCAGCAATTTCTCGACGATTTGCTGCGCGTTTGGCTCACCGGCGGCGGCACCGCGCGGGGCAAGGAGCAGCACGCCCGCGAGGCACGAGGCCGCGAGCCCGAGAACGAAGCGGCGGGACCGGGGCGCGCGCGCGCCGACGAACGTGCTCATGGGGAGACTCCTCGGCCGGGAATACGGCACGCTCCGGTCCGCGGTTCAGCCCCGGCGGCGCATTGAAAACCGGCCCGGCACGGAAGCGCACGCTTCCACGGTCCGAAAGCCCCGCGCGAGCCCTTCATTTGCGCTCGGAACGCGCCGTAGCCACGCGTGAGACGAGAAGGAGCCGAGCCCCTCATGAACTGCCTCACGCTGGTGGCCGACCAGTTGCAGTCCCGCGGAGACCAAATGGCCCTCTGGACCGAGAGCGACGGCCCGGTCTCCTTCGAGGCCATGGGCGTGCTGACACGGCGCGCGCAGGCCATGCTTCGGCGGCAAGGCATCGGCCGCGGCGATCACGTCCTGCTCTTCGCCATGCCCGGCCCGCGCCTCTTCGCGATGATCATGGGCATCCTCGGCCTCGGTGCGACGGTCATGCTGGTCGAGCCCTGGATGCCCATCGACCGGGTCGATCACGTCGTGCGCACGACCAAGCCCAAGGCCTTCTACGCGGGGCTCATCGGCCGCCTCTGGGGCTGGCGCATCAAGGCGATCCGCGAGATTCCCCTGCACCTCGGCCTCAAGAGCTTCGAGCACGAGGCCCCGCTCGACGCGCTCGCCATCGAGCCCATGGAGGGCCACGAGCGCGGCATCGTGACGTTCTCCTCGGGCACCTCGGCCGCCCCGAAGGGCGTCGTGCGCACGCAGCAGTACCTCGAAGACATCACGAACATCATCAACAAGTACGAGCCACCCGACGCCGCGAAGCGCCCGGACCTCTGCCTCTTCGCGAACCTCGCGACGCTCCACCTCTCGAACGGCCGCGCGGCGCTCATCGTGCCCCACCATTGGAAGAAGAAGAGCCTCGCGAAGATGTCCGCGCTCGCAGAGGCCTACCAGCCGGTCTCGCTCACGTGCGGCCCTGCGTTTCTCCGCCATTTGCTCGAGACCCCCGAGGCGCCCTTCGCGAAGCTCGAACACATCGGCGTGGGAGGCGCGCTCACGCCGAACGCGCTCTTCGAGCAGGCTTTCGCGCGCTGGCCCGAGGCGAAGTTCACGCACATCTACGGCGGCAGCGAGGTCGAGCCCGTGGCCCACTGCGATGCGCGCGAGGCGGTCTCGCGGAGCCGCGCGCGCGGCCTCTACCACTCGCTCTACGTGGGCCACACGATCGAGGAGCTCGGCGTCGATCTGTCGGACGAAAAGGGGCCTTGGGTCGCGGGTCCGAACGTGTGCCCCGAGTACGTGGGCGCGAACGACGAGAACAAGAAATACAAGCGCCGCGACGCGGAAGGTCGCCTCTGGCACTTCATGGGCGACCGCCTCGAGAAGACCCCGGAGGGCTTCTACTACGCGGGCCGCTCGTTCCAGGAGCCCGGCGTCTTCGCCATGGAGCAGAAGATCTACGCGCACCTCGACCGCGACAAGCTCTTTCTCCACCGCGACGCGCAAGGGCGCCTCTGCGCGATCGGCGAAGGCGTGAAGCGCGACCTCGCCGCGATCCAAGCGGTCGCCCCGGAGGTGCAGCGCGCCTTCGACGTGAAGCTCACCGTCGACCGCCGTCACCGCGCGCGCATCGACCGCGCCCCTGCTCTCGGAAAGGCCGAAAAATGGCTCGCTGGCTGACCTACCTGAAGGAGCGCTCGCCCATCGCGCTCATCCTCCCCATCGGCCTCGCCGTCTACTTCTCGGCGCAGTACGCCACGAGCAGCGCCTTCGCCGTCGGGCCCTTCCTCGGCGCCATGCTCGGCATCACGGGTTGGATGATCCTCGCCCGCCTGATGGACGAAAAGAAGGACTACCACAAGGACCTCGCGGCCCACCCGGAGCGACCGTTGCCGCGCGGGCTCCTGACGGTGCCCGAGGTCGAGGTCGCGATCGTGCGCGGCACCTGGGCGCTGCTCGCGGTTGCCGGAGCGTTCGCCGCTCTTGGAAATCCCCAGGCGGGAATCGGCTACGCCGCGAGCGTCGCCTACCTCTGGCTCATGTACAAAGAGTTCTACGTGGGCGAGTGGCTCGGCGAGTACCCGATCCCCTACGCCTTGAGCCACCAGGTCGTCGTGTGGCCTCTCTACGCGTACGTGTTCGCGTTCTTCAGCCCGAGCGCCCTCGTCTCGACCATCACGCTCGCCTACGGCCTCTGCACGATGGGCTCGAGCATGAGCTTGGAGATTACACGCAAGCTCGACCCGAGCGCGCACCCGGCGCTCAAGACCTACTTGGTCATGTACGGCCCCGCGAAGACCTTCGCGCTCACCCTGGTTTTCGTCGCACTTTCTGCGTACGGCGCGCAGCTCCTCGGCCTCGGGAAGGTGCTCTGGCCGCTCGAGGCCTTGGTCGTCGTCGGCGCCTCCACGGTCTTCTGGAAGCCGAACGCCTTCAAGGCCGTCGAGGGTCTCTCGGCGCTCTCGAGCCTCGTTCACCTCTTCGGCATCGCCATCGCCCACGCGGCGAACCTCCCCCATTCGGTGCATACGCCATGACGACCCGCGCCCCCTTCGACGTGCTCCTGCCCTCGGCTTCGGACGATCTCTTCGTCGCGCAAGGCGGCGGCAAAGCCAGGAACCTCGCGAAGCTCGTGAAGCTCGGTCATCGCGTGCCCGAGTTCTTCTGCATCCCCGTGCCCTTCTTCGACGCCTTCGTCGAAACGAACGGGCTCACGATCGACGTGCCGCCCGAGGGCGAGCTCGCCACGCTCGCGGAAGAGGTCGACCGCCGCTTCGTCGCAGGCTCGATGCCGGAAGCCCTCCGTGACGCGATCGGCGCGGCCCTCGTGGCGCAGGGCCTCGACAAGGGCTTCGTCGCCGTGCGCTCGTCGGGCCTCGACGAAGACTCGGTCGAACACAGCTTCGCGGGCCAATTCAGCTCGTTCATGTACCGCCAGGGTCTGGACGACGTCATCGACGCGCTCAAGCGCTGCTGGGCGAGCGGCTACTCCGAGCGCGCCCTCTCCTACCGCCGCGAGCGCGGGCTCTCGGTGAAGAACATCCGCGTGGGCGTCGTCGTGCAGCGCATGGTGGACGCCGAAGCCGCCGGCGTCGCCTTCTCGCGCAACGCCATCGCGCTCCTCGATCGTGAGCGCGCGGTCGTCTCGAGCGTGTGGGGCCTCGGCGAGGGTCTCGTCTCCGGTGAGCTCGACGCCGACCATTTCCTGGTCCAGCGCGACGGCTCGAAGGTCGAAGCCACGGTCGTCGACAAGGAGCACGCGCTTCGTCAGTCTCCGCAGGGCGGCCTCATGAAGGTCGACGTGCCCGAGGCGCAGCGCAAGGTCGCGTCGCTCACGGACGATCAAGCGAAGGCGGTGGCGAAGCTCGTGGTGGAGCTCGAGAAGAACCTCGGCATCGCACAAGACTGCGAGTGGGCCATCGTGAAGGGCGAGCTCTACCTGCTCCAAACGCGCCCCATCACGAACCTCCCGCCCGACGGCGTCTTCGATCCCTGCGTTTCCGGCCGCGAACCGATCCTGTGGGACAACTCGAACATCATCGAGTCGTTCTGCGGCGTCACCTCGCCGCTCACCTTCAGCCACTCCTCGCGCGCGTACGCGGCGGTCTACGAGGTCTTTGCGCGCGTGATGGGCGTGCCCGAGCCGATCATCCAGGAACACATCCCGATGTTCCGCAACATGCTCGGCTACGTGCGCGGCCGCATCTATTACAACCTCGTGAGCTGGTACCGCCTGGTCTTCCTCTTCCCAGGCTCCGCGACGAACGCCCAGTTCATGGAGACCATGATGGGCACGAAAGAGGGCCTCAAGCCCGAGATCGCGAGCCTCTTCGAGTTCACGAAGAACCCGGTTCGTTACTCGCTCCCGCAGATCGCCTCGCTCGCCGCCAAGTCGGTGTACCGCTTCGCGACCATCAACGACATCATCGCGGACTTCATGGCGAACGTGACCCGTCGCTACGAAGAGACCATGGCGATGGACATGGACCGCATGTCGCTCATTGCGGTCTACAACCATTACGAGCTCCTGAACCGCGAGCTGCTCTTCAACTGGAAGGCGCCGATCATCAACGACACCCGCGTGATGGTCTTCTTCGGTCTCCTGAAGAAACTCACGGAAGACTGGGTCGTCCAGAAGGCCGGAGACGAAGCCGCCTCGCTCCAGAACGATCTCCTCTGCGGCCAGGGCGACCTCGAGTCCACCGAGCCCACGAAGGCGCTCATGCGCATCGCGAAGCGCATCGACGAGGGCGACGTGAACTACCGCGCGTGGTACCTCGGCGCCTCGAACGAGGAGCGCCGCAAGAGCTTCTTCGAGAGCGACCGCGCTCACCCGATCGCCACGGCCTTCCGCGAGTTCGTGTGGAAGTACGGCTTCCGTTGCGTCGACGAGCAGAAGCTCGAAGAGCAGGATTTGCACGACGATCCGAGCTTCGCCCTCGAGGCGATCGGCAGCTACGTCGCACGCAAGACCTACTCGATCGAAGAGATGGAGAAGCGCGAGGCGGTCATTCGTGATCGCGCCGAGGGGGTCATTGCCGAGAAGCTCTCGGGCTTCCGCTCGGTCGTCTACAACTGGGTCCTCAAGAACGCCCGCAACGCCGTCCGCGATCGCGAGAACCTGCGCTTCCAGCGCACGAAGACCTTCGGCCTCGTGCGCAAGCTCTTCCGCGCCACCGGCAAGAAGCTCTTCGAGCTCGGCGCCATCGATCACCCGCGCGACGTGTTTTTCCTCACGATCGAGGAGCTCTCCGGCTTCATGGAGGGCCGCGCCACCTGCCTCGACCTGCGCGGCATCGCCGCCGTGCGCCGCGCCGAGAACGAGCGCTTCAAGGAGGACCTCCCCCTCCCCGATCGCTTCATCACCTACGGCGTCGCGGGCGCGTCCATGCAGCACATCGGCGTGCTCCAAGACGCCGACCTCCTCAAGGACCTCGGCAAGAGCGACGACCCGAACGTGCTCTACGGCACACCGTGCTGCCCGGGCATGGTCGAGGGCGTCGTGCGCGTCGTGAAGCAAATGCAAGATGCCTCCGGTTTGTCAGGAGAAATCCTCGTCACCGAGCGTACGGACCCGGGCTGGGTGCCGCTCTACCCCTCGTGCTCGGGGCTCCTCATCGAGCGCGGGTCGCTCCTCTCGCACTCGGCCGTCGTCGCGCGCGAGCTCGGCTTGCCCACGGTCGTCGGCATCAGCGGCGGCCTCATGAGCAAGCTCAAGACCGGTATGCGCGTGCGCGTCGACGCGGGTCGCGGTGAAGTGAGGATCCTCCATGACGAATGAACTCGAGCTCCACACGCTCTCGGCCGCAGAGGACAAAGCGGCCTTCCTCGAGGCCTTCGCGCAGCTCCCGCATGCGTGCCGCGCCGAGGAATTCCGCGTGGGCCTGCAAGCGCCCGCGGCGACCAAGTGGCTCCTGAACCTCGCCTTGACGAGCGAGCGCGAGGCGTGGGTCGCGCTGCGCGGTGGGCGTGTGGTGGGTCGCCTTCACGCGAACGTGAGCTGGACGCGCGACGACATCGGCTACATCGGGTTCTACGAGGTCGACCTCCGCGAGAACGATCACGGAGCCATCGCCACCGCGCTCCTCGGCGTGGCCACGGCGTGGCTCGAGGCGCGCGGGCGACGCGAGGTCTACGGGCCCATCGACTGGTGCACCTGGTTTTCCTACCGTTTCCTCGTGCCGCAGGAGCCTGGCCGCACGCACGGGCGGCTCTGCTGGTGGGAGCCGGTTACGCCGCCCGAGTTCATCGAGCACTGGGAGTCCGCGGGCTTCGAGGTCGCGGAGCACTACAGCACGAAGCCCTCGGAGCACGGGGCGGGCGCTTCCGTCGCGCTCACGGCGGAGGCGATGCGTCCCGCCTACGAGAGCGCCCTCGCGGCAGGCTTCACGTTCCGCCCCTTCAAGCAGGGCGAGGCGATGCTCGAGGAGGCCCCCGAACTCTACGAGGTCAACATGAAGGGGTTCTCAGGGAATTTCCTCTTCGAACCGATCCCCTTCGAGGTCTACCGCGCGACGCTCACGGGCATCGCGGGGAAGATCGACCTCGGCATGTCGTTCTGGGTGCGCACGCCGGAAGACACGCCCGCGGGCTACATCTACAGCTTCCAAGATCAGGACTACTACGTGGGCAAGAGCCTCGTCGTGCTGCCGGAGCACCGCAGCCGCGCGCTCATGCCCGCCGCCGGCTACCTCACGCTCTCGGAGTGTTCGAAGCGCGGCATCCCGACGATCATCAGCGCGCTCATGCGCCAAGGAAACCGCAGCGAGCGCCTCATGAAGTCGTCGGAGGGGCACGCTGCGAGCAGCTGGCGGCACGAGTACGTGCTGCTCGGGAAGAAGACCGGTTCGCCCGCTACGCCTTCGTGACGCGCAGCTTGATCGACCCCGGGCAGCGGAGCGTGAGGTTGTTCACGTAGACCGGATCGCCCGCGAGCTCGAAGTGCGGGAAGCGCTTCACGAACTCGCTCACGGCGACGATCGCCTCCGTGCGCCCGAGCCCCGCGCCCGCGCAGTAGTGCGGGCCGAAGCTGAACGAGAGGTGCTTCGCGGCGGGCTTGCGCTCGATGTCGAAGCGGTCCGGGTCCGGGAAAATGCTCGGGTCCCGGTTTGCGGCCGCGAGGAAGACGGAGACGCGCTTGTCCTTCTCGAGCGCCGTGCCGTTCCACTCCATCGCCTCCGAGACGAGGCGACCGGTGCGGTGAATCGGCGGGTCGAAGCGTAGCGCCTCGTCGATGCATCCCTCGATGAGCTCCGGTCGCTCGCGCAGCTTCGCGAGCTCGCCGGGGTTGCGTGCGAGCGCGAGCAGCGCGTTGCCCGTGAGCGCCGTCGTGGTCTCGTGCCCCGCCGCGAGGATCAGCACCGCGTTGCCGATGATGTCGTCGTCCGAAATGTCCGGGTGCTCCTCGCGGAGCTGAAGCAAGTACGAGAGCAAATCCTCGCGCGGTGAGCTGCGACGCTCTTCGATGGCTTTCGTGAAGTAGGCGCGGAAACCCGCGACCGCGTGGAGCGCGTTCTTCGCGACCTCCGGGTCCGTCGTGCGGTCGATGAAGCTCGCCACGTCGTTCGTCCACGCCTTGAGCTGCGACGCGTCCGCCAAGGGGAGACCGAGCATCTCGCTGATCATCGTGATCGGGAGCGGGTACGAGAGCGCGGGCACCACGTCGACGACCTCCTGGCCGGCGACGGCGTCGAGGAGCTTCGTGGTGACGGCCTCGATGCGCGCGCGCCAGTTCTTCACGACGCGCGTGTCGAAGGCTTTCACGACCGGCGTGCGCAGGCGCCCGTGCTCCGGCGGGTCGAGGTAGATCATGAAGTGCCCGAGCGTGTCGAGCAGCGGCTGAATGCGCTTGCGCGTCTCCTCGGGAATCCGCGGGAGGAAGACCTTCATGCGGTTGGTGAGGAAGCGGCCGTCCTTCAGCATGCCCGCAACGTCGCGGTAGCCGAGCACGGTGTACGCGTCCGTCTTCGCGTCCCAGTAGAGCGTGCGGCCCTCGTCGAAGAGACGGCGGTAGGCCGGGTACGGATCGGCGACGAGCGAACGATCGTTGTTCCAGTCCGGCAGGTCCGTCGTCGTCATTTCTCCCCCGCTCCCGCACCCATGACCGGCGTCTTGTTGTCGCCGCACAGGTTGCTGATCTCGCGCATGCGTTCCATCACCTGGGCGCCGAGGCCCGGGGCTTCGTCAGGTTCGCTCAAATCCCAGCTGTCCGCCAGCGCCGCGCGCGAGGTGCCGCCCTTGTTGCAGACGCTCGCGACCGTGCGCTTCACGTACGTGTACGGCGTGTAATCCGGCGTGCTCGTGAACGCGTCGAAGGGGAGCGCCGCGTCGGCAACGTCGCGGTTCAAGTACGGCTTCGCGAAGAGGTGCGCGACGATCTTGTAGACGCTCGCTGCGGAGAGCCGCGTGTGGCTCACGTAGCCGCGCTTCACCCACGGCGAGGCCATGAAGAAGGGTGTACGATGCAAGTCACGGTGATCGGCGCCGTTTTGCGGGTCGTCCTCGGTCACGATGACCAGCGTGCGCTTCCACTCGGGCGAGTGGCTGAGCGCGTCGACGAGCATGCCCGTGGCCTCGTCGTTCACGGCGATGTAGACCTCCGGCGCGGGCATGTTCGAGGCGTAGCCCGCCGCGTGGTCGTTCGGCATGAGCACGTAGCTGAACGGCTTGAGCGTGCAGGCGGCACGGGTGCGCGCGGCGACGTAGCAGGCCTTGTGCACGTCTGGCTCGTTCATGGAGTACACGAGGCCCGGGTACTTCTTGTCGAGCTTGGTGGAGCCGCCGACGATCTCGCCCATGTCGTCGTAGTCGATCCCCAGGCTTTCGAACCACCGGAAGGCCGACCCCTCCTTCGGCGAGCCGACCTCGGGATCGATGCCCACGCGCCCCGGGCTTCGCGCGCCGCGGCCCCAGGTGTGGCTCCACGTGCGCTCGATCCAGTCCGTCGAGCGGCCGTGCGTCGTAAGCACGTGCCCCTGGAGCGACTGCTCGGCGGCGATGGCGTAGTTGTCGAAGTTCGTGAACGTGCGCGCCAGCGCGCGCGTGTTCGCCCAGATGTCGTCCATGCGGCCCGGCGCCGCAGCGAGCCTCGGGTCGCCGTCCACGCCCGGCATGTCGCCGAAGATCATGTCGAAGGTCTTGTTCTCGCGCACGACGAAAACCACGCGTTCGATGCGCGGGCTCGCGGCGCCGGTGTTCGTCGCGGGCAACGGAAAGTCGCTCGGCGCCCCCTTGCAGTCGACGGCGGGAAAGCCGTCTTCGGCGCGCGTGAGGCGCGAGAGGCGCACGGTCTCGCTCATCGGGGCGAGCTCGCTCTCCGAGACGAACGGCACGTGGTGCACGGTGCTGCGCATGAACTCGGGCGCGTTGCCGCCCGCGAGGCCCGAGTTGACGAGATCGGGACCGTTGCTCAGGCCCTTGCCCGTGAGGATCACGAGGCTGCCGTCGGCGCGGACGCGCACGGCCGTGGGCCAATAGCCCGTCGGGATTTCCCCGATTTTTTTCAGGGGTTCGGCCGCGTCTTCTTCGTAAGCGAGCACTGCCACGGCGTTGCGCTGCGCCTCGACGACGTAGAGGCGCTTGCGCGCAGCGTCGAAGGCGAACACCGAAGGACCCACGCCGAAGTAGTCCTCGCCGAAGCGCAGCGTCTGCACGACCTGGCCCGAGCCGGCGTCGTAGAGCGCGATGGTGTCGTCGTCGGTGTTCGCGAGCGCGAGGTGCTTCGTGCCAAGGAAGACCGTGCCCTCGGGGTTCTTGCCCGTGGCGAGCGTGCGATCGATGGCTCCGGTCGCGAGGTCGAAGCGCACGAGGCGCCGCGAATCCATCACGGTGGCGTAGAAGCGGTTCGCCGAGGAATCGCTCGGATCGGCGACGAGCGAGAACGTCTCCTCGCCCGTATTGGCCGCGGTGAAGGGCACGGTGGCGATGAACTTCGAGGCGAGGGTCACGACCTTCACGCTCTTCTCGCCGGTGCTTGGCAGGACCACGAGGCGCTCGCCGCGCTCGTCGAGCGCGAGGGCGCCCGCGTACCAGCGCGCGCCGCCCGAGAGCGAGCCGCTCGTCGCGGGTCCGAGATCGATGTCGAGGTCACGCTTGCGCGCGAGGGCGCCGGTCGTGAGGTCGACGTCGAACGCGTAGATCACGCCGTCCGGCCCGCCGGAGGCGTAGACACGCCCGTTCGCGGTGGCCACGAGCCCGAAAAAGAGGGAGTTCGGGCGCTTGAAGACTTGCGAGGAGACGATGGGCTCCTCGCCCGCCGCGAGCTTGTCGAGATCGAGCACGACCAGCATGTTGTCGATGACGCCCGAGTCGGTCACGATCGCGAAGCGTGTACCTTGCACGGGGACGAGGTCGAGCGCGAAGGACCCGAGCTGGTTCGTCAGGTTGAGCTTCTTGGTCACGCCGGCGGGCTCGACCCAGTGACCATCGGGCATGTAGAAGCGGCGCGCGTTCGCCGCGTCGACACCAAACGGCTTCGCGGCGTCGCCCGTGGGCAGGCTCGCGGTGCAGGTCCCCGCGGTGACGGCCGGGTAGCTCCCGTCCCAGCTTTCGCAGGAGTCCGCGTGCGGCATGGCCTCCCAGGGGCGGAGCGCAGGGCACACGTAGGGG
>CAIOHM010000502.1 GCA_903858055.1 uncultured delta proteobacterium | reverse complement strand
GGCGGCGGCCTCGAGTACCGCAACGCGGGCGTCGCACTTCCGGGCACGCTTCAAGATCGCGCCGATTGGTGGTGCTGGGTCTCGAACCACCGCGGTGAGCTCTCCGTGAGGGCGCTCGGGAACCTCACCGTGATCGCCGACCGCTACGGCAACCACCACATGACCTTCCCGGAGATCATCAAGGCGGGCTCCTCGTGGCGCGGTTCGACCATGGGCTGGGTGCTCGACGTCTACCGCGACGAGAAGCCCTTCATGACCGGCCTCCGCGCCGCCCTCGGCGATTGGTACAAGGCCTTCGGCGTGCCGGTGCCGGAGCAGCCGTTCCCGGGCCTCGCGGAGCAAATCACCGCGGTTCGTGCCGCCGTCGACGGCGCCGCCGCGCGCAACGTCGTCGAGCCCACCAAGTACCACGAGAAGTCCATGGAGGCCGGAGCGAAGGCCGCCGCCGCGAAGCTCTACGCCAAGGTCTCGACGCCCGCCGCGTGGATGGACGCCGACAACTACACGATCGAGCAGAACGCGCTCGGCATCCCGCTCAAGCGCTACCGCAGCGGCCAGGTGGTCTACCGCGTCGCGAGCGATCCGTTCTGCTTGCAGCGCACGTTCAACTACGTCGAGCCGCACATGGGCGGCGGCAAGTACCAGGCCCAGAAAGAGGCCTCGCTCCTCGAGGGCGTCACCATCGTGAAGTGCCCGTAGTCTGCTGAGCGCGCGACTCGCGCTGCGCTCCAGCCGCGCGTGAACACGAAAGCCCCACCTCGGCCCGGCGCCGGCGGTGGGGCTTCGCACGTGCGGGCGAAGGTCTTCAGCTCGCGAGGGCGGCTTCGATCGCCGCGATGACCTCGGGCGCGTCGGGCTTCACGGTCGGAGCGAAGCGCGCACGGACCTTGCCGTCGCGGCCCACGAGGAATTTCTCGAAGTTCCAGCTGATGTCCGAGCCGCCGCCGACCTCGCTGCCGACGAGCCACTGGTAGAGCGGGCTCCGGCCTGCGCCGTTGACCTCTTGCTTCTCGAGGAGCGGGAAGTCGACGCCGTAGGTCGCCGAGCAGAAGGTCGCGATCTCCTCCGCCGAGCCCGGCTCTTGGCCGAGGAACTGGTTGCAGGGCGTACCCACGATCACGAAGCCGCGATCCTTGTACTTGTCATGCAAATCGGCGAGGCCACCGTACTGCGGCGTGAGGCCGCACTTGCTCGCGACGTTCACGAAGAGCACCACCTTGCCCGCGATCTCGGCGTGATCGAAGCTCCCGCCGCTCAGGCGCTGCAGCGCGACGCCGTCGATCGACGCGGGGCCGCCGTCGGGGGCTTTTCCATAGGCCACGCGGTTGGCGGCGGAGACGACGGCGTCTTTGAGCTTGTCGAACATCGGGAACTCCTCGAATGAAGGCGCGAGCGCTGGCAATTCTGGGGAACGGAGGCTCCCCTGGCAAGCGCGGGCCCTCATGCTCGAGCAGAGGCCTTCGCGCCGCGCAAGGGCAGGTGAGCAGGAGCGGGCGACGAACTCCTGGTAGCCTCGCTGAGCCATGCGCATCCGCTCCGTGACCGCTTCCCGACTGGCGGTGCCGCTCGTCGACCCCTTCGTCATCGCCACGGCGCGGGTCGACGTCACGCCCTCGGTGCTCCTGCGCGTCGAGCTCGAGCACGCGGGCGGGGTGGTCGTGGGGCTCGGGGAAGGGGCGTGCCTGCCGCCGGTGACCGCGGAGACCCCCGAAGACGTCTTCGTGCACGTGGCGCGCGTGTGCCCCGACCTGCTCGATCGACCCTTCGAGTCGCCCCGCATCGAGGCGTTCGCCGATCTCGTCGGTGACGCGCTCGATGCCGCGCCCGTGACCCGCTCGGCGCTCCAGGTGGCGCTCCTCGACGCGCTCGCGCGCGCTCACCACGTGCACGTGACGAAGCTCCTCTCGCCAGGCGCACGGCTTCCCGTCGAGGTCGTCTCGGACATGACGCTCCCCATCTTGCCCGAGGCGCGCCTCGTCGCCCTCGCCGCGGAGTGGCGCGCGCGCGGCTTTCGTACGTTCAAGGTGAAGGTGGGCAAGGACCTCGACGCCGACCTGCGCGTGCTCCTCGCCGTGGCGAACCGTGTGCAAGATGCACGCTTTCGCCTCGACGCAAACGAGGGCTACACGGTGGCCGAAGCCCTGCACATGGCCACGAGCTGCCTCGCGCGGGGGCTCACGCTCGAGTGCTTCGAGCAGCCGTGCGCCCGCGCGGAGATCGGCGCGCTCGAAGAGGTGCAAGCCAAGCTGCCGAGCGTGCCCGTGATCGCGGACGAGTCGTGCCGCAGCGAGGCGGATCTCGCGCGGATTCTCGCCGAAAAGCACCGCGTTGGCGGCGTGAACTTGAAGCTCGTGAAGCACGGCGGGCTCCTCGAGGCCTTCGCGCTCGGGAGCCGCGCGCGGCGCGAGGGGCTCCGCGTGATGGTCGGCGGCATGGTCGAGACGCGGCTCGGCATGAGCACCGCGGCCGCGCTCGCCGCCTGTTTCCCGGACGTACTGGCGGACCTCGACACGGCGTGGCTCCTCACGGAAGACCGCTTCGAGGGCGGCTACGAGGCGGAGGGCGAGCGCTACGTCGTTGGGCTCGGCGAGGGGCACGGCGTCACGCTGCGCCGCTGATTCAACGCCGAGCGTGTCGACCCGGCGTTACGAGGACTGCGCGGTCGAGGCGCGGGGGGCCCAGGGCCCGGAGCGCACGCGACGTAGGTGAGGAGGCCTGGGGGGACCCGCAACGGCGACACGGAAGGCCGCAGTCGCCGGGGAAACACGCTCTCAGGCGAGGCCGACGAGCTTGCGCGAGACCTCGTCGAGCTTCTTTGCGACGCCCGGCTCGTGGACCTGCGGGTTCGGCGAGCGCAGCGGCCAGCCGCCCTTGTTCGCGCTCTTCTCGCGGTACCAGCCCACCTGGCTGAAGAAGGCGCCCGCGTGGCGCTCGACCTCGGGGGCGAGCACGGCGAAGAGCGTGCTCTGCATGCCTTCCCAGGGCTCGATCATGCCCGCCATGCGGAAGAAGGGCTTGAGCACCACGTCTTGCATCCACAGCGGCATCGACGAGCGCATGAGGCGCGTGCGCACCCACCCCGGGTGCACGCTCACCGCGGTGACGCCGGTGCCGGCGAGGCGCTCCGCGAGCTCCTTTGCATGGAGCACGTTCGCGAGCTTCGACTGGGCGTAGGCGTCCCAGCCGTCGTACGCGTGCTTCTCGTAGCCGAGGTCGTCGAAGTGGATCTTGCCCTGACGACCCTGCGCGATGTCGTGGTAGCAGCTCGAGAGGTTCACGACGCGCGACGGCGCGGATTTCTTCAGGAGATCGAGCAGGAGCTCCGTAAGCAAGAAGTGGCCGAGGTGGTTCGTGCCGAACTGCGTCTCGAAGCCGTCTTTGGTCTTCCCGGCCGGCGTGTTCATGACGCCGGCGTTGTTGACGAGCACGTGCAGCGCGCCATGCGTGGCGAGGAAGCTCGCGGCGAAGGCACGCACGGAGGCGAGGTCCGCGAGGTCGAGCGCCATGACCTCGACGCTGCCGCGGAGACCCTTGGCCTCGAGAGCGGCCTTCTCGCGCTCGCCGTCCGCCGTGCGGCGGCAGGCGAGGACCACGTGGGCACCCTGCTTCGCCAGCTGCTCGACGGTGGCGAGGCCGATGCCCGAGTTGCCGCCGGTGACGACGATCGTCTTTCCGGTGAGGTCGAGGGCGAGGAGCGCGGGCGGGCAGAGGAGGGGCTTGGGCATGGGGGGACTCGTGCGGGAGGTTAAGAGACCGTTGGTCGGTTAAGTAAGAGACCGGTGGTCGCTTGTCAAGCGATGCGCTAGCGAATGCCGTGTGAACGAGTTCTTGCGGGCGCGGCAGCCGGAGCAAAAAGAGGAACGGCGCGCGCACCTGCTCGCGACGGCCCGCGCGATGCTCGAGGGCGGGACGGACCTGCGCGAGCTCACGTTGAACGAGCTGGCGCGCCAGGCGGGCATGGCGAAGTCGAACGTGTACCGCTACTTCGAGACGCGCGAGGCGCTGTTGCTCGAGCTCCTCTGGAGCGAGTGGGCCGCGTGGTTCGAGGCGCTTACTGCGGCCCCTCCGCGCCGTGCGCGTGGACCGAAGGCCCTCGCAGCCTTGACCGCGCGCCTCGCCCGATCCCTCGCCGAGCGACCGCTCCTCTGCAAGCTCACGGCGGCGCTCCCCTCCGTCGTCGAGCAGAACCTGAGCGAAGAGCGCATCGCCGCGTTCAAAGCGGAGTCGCTGCTCTTCTTCGGCGAGCTCGCGCGCTTCCTTCACGGGCGCGTGCCCGACCTCTCGGAGGCGCGCTACGCAGCGCTCGTTCACGACACGGTGACGCTGCTCGTGGGGCTCTACCCGTTCACGTCGCCGGCACCCGCCGTCGCGCGCGTGCTCGAGCGGCCCGAGCTCGCGTTCTTCCGGCGGGACTTCGAGGCGGACCTCGCGCGGATGATCCGCGCGCTCGCTACCAGCGACCCCAGTTGACCGCTTGAATCGTCGCGGCGAGATCGTGCTGCGGCTCGAGCGCGAGGTCGTGGCGCGCGCGGCGGTCGTCGACCATGCAGACGTAGCGAATGTGGTCGAGCTCGGGCGGCGGGAAGCTCGTGAGGCGCATGGACCAGAGCCGGTTCAGCGTGGGCTTCGCGAGCATGTAAGGCACCGGGAGCGTGGGCCGACCGAGGCGCGCGATGACGCGCGAGAGCGGGAGCGGCTCGGGCCCCGCGAGGTTGTAGATGCCGCGCGCCGGGCCCTCTACCGCGCGCACGATCGCGTTCACGACGTCGAGCTCGTGAATGAGCTGCACGAGGGGATCGAAGCCGAGGAGCGTCGGGACGACCGGGAGCCGCAGGAAGTTCGAGGCGGCGTTTCGTACCGTGCCCACGATGTGCACCGGGCGCAGGATCACCGTGCTGAGCTCCGGGTGCTTCCAGAGGAAGCCCTGCGCGAGGTGATCGAGCTCGATGAGATCGCGGATGTCGCTGAAGGTCGCGCCGCCGAGCAGGGGCGCGTCTTCCGTGAGGTACTGCGGGTTGTCGGGCTGCGGCCCGTACACGTTCGCGCTCGAGAGCATCACGAGCTTCTTCACGCCGAACTCGGCCGCGTAGCCGAGGAGTTTGGTGAAGCCCGCGACGTTCCACGAGTGGTGATCCGCTGAAGATTTGCGCGGATCGTGCATGATGCCGAGGTGCACGATCGCGTCGACCTTCTCGCTGCGGAAGATGTCGCGGACCTTCTTCTTGCGCAGGTCGACCTCGTGATGGGTCACGTCCGCGGGGAGGCGATCGAAGGGGCGGCGGTCGACGCCGATGACGCGGTGCTGGCGATGAAGCTCGCGCGTGACGAGCTGCCCGAGGCGCCCGCACATGCCCGTGAGGAGGATCGTCTTCGCCTTGCGTGCCATCAGAAGAAGATGCCTTTCCGCTTCGCGAGGCCCTCGTGGAGCATTTGCTGGATCGTGGTCTTCACGGACCAGACCTTCTCCTCGAGGACGGCGTCGTCGTCGTCCGGGTCGCCGTCGAAGAACATCGGGGCGCCGAAGGCGATGCGGTACTTCGTGGGCAGCGGGAGCTGCCCGCCGGGGATGAAGAGCTGCGGAATCAGCGGCAACGCCGGGATGCCGACGAGCTTGGCGAGCCCCGAGAGGTTGCCGATCGAGATGTACTGCTCCTCGGCGCCGACCACGGCCACGGGCACGATGGGCGTCTTGGTCTCGATCGCGAGCCGCATGAACCCGAGCCCGAAGTCGGTGAGCTGGTACGCGCGATCGTAGGTCTTCGAGATGCCCGCGGCGCCTTCGGGAAAGACCATCAGCGCCTGGTCGCTCTCGAGGAGCCGACGCGCGTTCTCCGGCACGCCGACCACCTGGCCCACGCGGCTGAAGAAGGTCGAGACGAAGGGGAGCGTCTGCGTCCACTTCTCGACCATCGAGCGAATGAGTCGCGGCGGGTCCGCCTCGAGGAAGAGCGCCGTGCCGATCATGGCGGCGTCGATCGGCACCTGACCCGAATGGTTGCCGATGAACAGCACGCGACCGCGCGGTGCGTTCTCGATGCCCGTGACCTCGCAGCGGAAGTAGTGGCGGTAAAGCACCGCAGCCGCAAAGAAGCCGTACTTCGCCCACTTGGGATCGAGGCCGAACGCGTCCACGCCGCCGGCGCCGAGGTGAAGGTCCACGCGCGCCATGCGCTCCTCGAACGACTCGCCCATGACCGACGAGAGGAAGCCGTCGATCTGCTCCTCCGCCGCGTCGAGGGTCTCGCGCACGCGCGGCGCGAGGCCTTTCGCCACGTCTTCGAGGGTCTCGAGGGGGCGCCCGGGAGGCTGGGATTCGCTCACGCTCACGGGGATATGCGCCACGCGGCGAAGGGTCAAGCGGTGCTACCCTCAGGGGCGCATGAAAAGGCGTCCGGTGGAGAGCGTGAGGCGCGCATGAGCGCAAAGCCGATCCTTCGGGGGGCGGTGGCGGCGGCGGCGGCGATGGTTCTCGCCGGTTGCGGCTGCCAGCCCGCGCGGTCTCCTCACCGAATGCAAGGCTACGCGACCTGGTACGGCCCAGGCTTCGAAGGGCGCCGTACGGCGAGCGGCGAGGTGTTTCACGCGTCGAAGCTGACCGCGGCGCACCGTACGCTGCCGCTTGGCACCGAGGTCGAGGTCCTGCGCCTCGACGAGCCGCGCCGCGTGCGCGTGCGCATCAACGACCGCGGGCCCTACGGGAGCGACGAGCTCGTCATCGACCTCTCGCGCGGGGCAGGCGAAGAGCTCCAGATGATCCGAAAGGGTCGCGTACCGGTCGAACTGCGCGTCGTCCGTACCCCGTGAAGGATGTAACCTACACGAAGTCGTGGCGTGCCAAGAAGCGGTGCGTCGCGCCGATGATGGCCGTGCTCTCGTCGAGGAGCCCCGTGTGCGTCGCCGATGCGATCTCGAGGTATTCGGCGCTCGGAATGCCTGCGGCCATCGCGCGCCCGATGCTCGGCGGTGTGAGCGTGTCGCGGCCCCCCGTGATCACGAGTGAAGGTGCGCGGACGCTCGCGAGGAGATCCGCGGCCGAGTGCTCGGCAGCGGACCGCGCGAGGCCGAGCCACGTGGTGGCGTCGATGTCGCCCATGTGCGCGTAAAAGGGTGCCATCTGCGCGTGCGAGGTCTGGTGGCCGACCATGGAGGTCCGCTGCGCGAGCTTGTGGAAGACCGGGAGCTTCATCGCGGTCTTGCCGAGCTTCATCGAGGCTCCCACGAGGGGCGCCGGAGCCGCGCCGATCAGCGCCTTTGGGAGCGGGCCGAATTTGCCGTGGAGCAGCGTGCCGAAGGGCCGCTCGTAGGCTCCGAGCGCGAGGACGTAACCCCCGACGCGGGCGGCGTGGTGGCGGGACATCTCGAGCGCGACCTGACAGCCCATGGAGAACCCGAACACGACCGCGCGCTCGACGCCGGCCTCGTCCAAGGCCAGCGCGGCGTCTCGGGCGCACCCCTCGATGGTCGCGCCCGCGCGCGTGCGGGCCGCCCCGGAGGCGCCATGACCCTTGAGGTCGAAGCTCACGAGGGTCGCGCGTCCGCGAAACGCCTCTCGCATGGAGTCCCAGTAGAAACTCGGGCATGCGAGGCCGTTGACGAAGAGGAAGGCAGGTGAGCCCGCCGGGGCGCGCTCGAGGCGAAAGGAGAGCATCGTCCCGTCGGAGCCACGAAAACGTTCCGTCATGGCGCCACGATAGCGCGTTCCGCTGACCGCGCGCGCGAGACCCGATCTTTCGTGCCCCCACGAAAGCGCCTACGCTCGCCGCTCCGATGAAGCGGGCCTCGACGATTTCAGGGTTTGACCGGCGCAGGTGGTTCGCCATCCTCGCGCTCGCGCTGCTCGTGCTCGCGCGCCCGGCCCGGGCCGAGGCGCCCGGCACCGTGGTCGTCGACGACGCGTTCCACTCGGCGCCGCTCGGGCGCGCGATGGCGCTCACGGTCGATGCGACGGCCGCGCGCACGCTCGAAGACCTGCGCCGCGCGCTCATCGCCGACGACGGAGCCGTTCGTTTCGTGCGCGGGGCGAAAGACGTTCCGAGCTTCTCGTACAACGACGGCGCCGTGTGGGCCGTTGTCCGCGTGGACGATCGGCGCGCCGAGCCGACGCCCCTCGTGCTCGAGGTCGACTACGCCGTGCTCGACCGCGTCGACGCGTTCGTGGTGGCGAACGACGTGGTGGTCTACGCGCGCGCCGCCGGAGATCACGTGCCGCGCGCCGCATGGCCTCGTGCGACGACCGTGCCGCGCTTCGAACTCCCGCCGCGCGGGGCGTTCGAGCTCTGGCTCCGCGTCAAGAGCGAGTCCGCGCTCATGATCCCCGCGACGCTCCGCGTGCAAGATGCACAGATTCACGAAGAGCAGTCGCGCCTGGTCGTCTACGCGCTCTACTTCGGCGCGCTCGCGGCGATGGCGACGTACAACCTGCTCGTGTGGGCGAGCCTTCGCCGCCGCGCGTACCTCTTCTACGTAGGTTTTCTCCTGGCATACGGCACCATGCAGGCGGGGCTCAACGGCGTCGGCTTCGCGCTCCTCTGGACCGACGTGCAGCCCTTCGCCGACATGGTCATCCCGCGCTTCATCGCGCTGCAGGGGCTCGTGGCGCTCTTCTTCGTGCGCGAGCTCTTGGTCACGGCGCGCAAGCACCCGCGCGCTCTCTTGGGCGCCAAGGTCGTCGGCGCGCTGTGTCTGGCCATGCTCGGCCTCTCGTTCGTCGTGCGCTACGCGCCGGTCATGCGCGCCACCCTGGCGGTGATCGTCGTGTGGGCCGTCTACATGATCGCGACCGGGGTCGCAGCGCTGCGCGCGGGCGAGCGCGTGGCGCGATT
Organism: uncultured delta proteobacterium; assembly: GCA_903858055.1. GTDB lineage: Bacteria > Myxococcota_A > Polyangia > Polyangiales > Polyangiaceae > CAIQDA01. Next base: position 819 of record CAIOHM010000502.1, on the reverse strand, counting down.
TTACCTGATGGCGTGGGGCGCGTTCGCGTCGTTCGCGGCGCTGATGCCGCTCGTGAACCTCGGCGTGCTCCCCTCGACGCCGCTCACGCGCAACTTCACCATGATCGGGTCGGTCTTCGAGTTCTTGCTGCTCTCGTTCGCGCTCGCCGACCGCATGAAGGAGCTCCAGGGCGAGGCCACCGCGAACGCCGAGCTCGCCGCCGCCAACGCACGCCTCGCGCAGGAGGCTTCGGAGCGCTCGCTCGAGGAGCTCCGGCGCCTCGACCGCGTGAAGGACGAGTTCCTCGCGAACACGAGCCACGAGCTGCGCACGCCGATCCACGGCGTCGCCGGTATTCTCGATGCGATGCTCGAGCGGAGCACCCTCGCCGAGGCGGACCGCCGTGACGTCTCCTTCGCGCTCGGCTCCGCGCAGCGCCTCTCGGGCCTCGTCGCGAGCGTCCTCGATTTCTCGCTCTTTCGCGCGGGCCGCATGACCCTCGAGCGCCGCCCGACGGACTTCGCGCGCATCGTCGAAGAAGAGATCGAGCGGCTGCGCCCCGAGGCTCGCGTCCCCGTCCGCGTGGGCGCAATGGCGCGTGACCTCGCCGTCGACGGAGACGGTGCGCGCCTGCGGCAGCTCGTGGCGCAGCTCGCGGGAAACGCCGTGAAGTTCACGAGCAACGGCTTCGTCGACATCGCGGTGCGCGTCGCGGGCAGCGAGGTCGAGCTCGAACTGCGCGACACGGGTCCTGGCATCGCCCCCGAGCGCTTCGAACACCTGTTCGACGGCCTCGAGCAAGGCGATGGGTCGGTGACGCGCGCCGCGGGCGGACTCGG
>CAIOHM010000501.1 GCA_903858055.1 uncultured delta proteobacterium | reverse complement strand
TCGAAGTCACGCGTATTTTGACGTCCACGAAGTTCAACGGCAAGGCGCTGACCAAGTCGGCTGCCGAAACCGTCAACTTTCAAGTGGGCATCAACAACACGAGTGACGACCGCATCGCGGTGAGCTTCGGAGGTGTTGGGCTCAGCTCGCTCACGGCGACGACGGTCAAGGTCAGTGGCACTGCGACGAACTCGCAGGGGGCGCTGAGCACGATCGACACCTCGCTCACCACGGTCTCCACGGCTCGCGCGCGCTTCGGCGCTGCGATGAACCGCTTCGAGGTCACCGCCTCCAACGTTCAGACCGCGCGCCTCAACCTCACCGCGGCGGCTTCGCGCATTCGCGACGTCGACGTGGCGGAGGAGACGGCCACCCTCTCGCGCAGCCAAGTGCTCGCGACGGCCGGTGTGTCCGTGCTCGCACAGGCAAACTCGAGTCCGCAGCTGGCCCTCGGCCTGCTTCGCTGACCGGTTCGCGGTGTGATGCCACGACGTCGACGGGCTCCCCGTCGGCGTCGTGGTTTTTCTTCAAAAGAAGGGAGGTCCGTCATGGGCCAGACAGTCAAGTCGTCGACGGGGATGTTTTCGGTCAATGCCGGGGGGCGCCGCTCGGAGTTCGAGCTCGCGGCTGCGCGTGCGGCGTTGCGCTCGATTCAGGAATCGATTGGTGCGCTCGAGGGTCTTCGTGCCCAGGCCGGGCAGGCGAGCTGGTTGCGGCCGCCGACCAAGTGGTGAAGAAAAAGAATTAAAGATTAAACTTAAAATGACGTTCTGAAGTAGCGGAGAAGAAGATGAAACCACGACACGAGCACGAACAAGAAGGAGAGCGCCGCTGCGGCTTGGCCGACGGCTCTGCTTCCGAGCGACTCGGTGCCTCCGCGTTCCCGGGTCGGGAGCCCGGCACCCCGGCGGCGGTCGTGGAGACGCGAGCGCCGATGGCGGACCTCGCGGCGTGGCTCGACGGGCTCACCGCCGCCGACGACGACGGTGCCGCGCCTCCGGATGGCCCGGAAGGTCCGCAGCACGTGTGCCCGGAGGCCGACGAGCTCCTCCTCGCCCTCGCGGAGGTCGACCGTCGCCCGCGAACCCCGAGCGTCCGTCCGTCGCGCAGCGCGCAGACGCTCGGAGCTCCTCCGCAGACGCTCGCCTTGCGCTACGACGCGCGTCTTCTGGCCGAGCGTCTGCTCGCGGAGTCGCAGCAGCACGCGGTGCTCGAGGCGGCGCCCTTCGAGCTCCTCGAGGCCCAGGGGGGGCTCGACGCCATGAGCGAAGATCTCCTCGCGCGGCTCCTCGCGGGCCTCGCCGCATCGCCCCTCGGCGCCGACGTTGGCGCTTCGGTCGGTGCTGCCGAGCGCGGGCTCCTCGCTCTGCTCGCGCTCCAGCTCTACGTCCAGGAATCGAAGGTCCGCCAAGCGCGGCGCCCCGCGGACCCCAACCCCGTCACGCAAGCCGATCCCGTCGGCGAGCGCGACGAGCGCCTCCTCGAGGTCCTCGCGGTCCCTCACGCGGCCAGCCGGCCGCTCGGTGAGCGTCGTCCCCGTGGGCGCCCGCGGCGCTGAGCCTCTTCAAGCTCACCGTCGTGCGCTCCCCAGCGCGTCCTCGCAACGCCGCATCCCGCGGCGCTGGGGAGCTTTTGCCCAAAGACTCCGCCGCTCCCGCGACCGGGAAGCGGCTCACCGAAAGTAAATCACCATGGCTCTCGTCATCCAAACCAACGTCGCCTCGCTCCAGTCCCAGAAGAACCTCGCGACCTCGCAGGCCAGCCTCCAGACCAGCTTCAACCGCCTCTCGAGCGGCAACCGCATCAACACCGCGAAGGACGACGCCGCAGGCCTCGCCATCAGCGAGTCGATGAAGACGCAGATCCGCTCGTTCACCGTGGCCGAGCGCAACGCCGGCGACGCGATCAGCATGGCGCAGACGGCGGAAGGCGCGCTCGGCGAGATCACGAACATCGTCGGCCGCATGCGTGAACTGGCCGTCCAGGCGTCAAACGGCGCCCTCCAGAGCTCGGATCGCGCGTTCATCCAAACGGAGTTCTCGAACCTCCAGGCGGAAACGAAGCGCATCATGACGTCGACGAAGTTCAACGGGAAGAAGCTCATCAACTCGGCGAGCTCCTCCGAAGGCTTCCAGGTCGGCATCAACAACACGGGCGATGACCGCATCTCGATCAGCTTCGGCGGCATCGATCTCAAGACCGCGATGGGGACCTCCACCTCCGTGAGCGGCAGCGCCGGCAACGCGCGCAAGGCCCTCGACACGCTCGACACGGCGCT
>CAIOHM010000500.1 GCA_903858055.1 uncultured delta proteobacterium | reverse complement strand
GCTCCTCCGGGCAAGCGCATGGGCCACGCGGGCGCCATCATCAGCGGAGGCAAGGGCACGGCGGCCGAGAAGATCGCCGCGCTCGAAGCCGCGGGCGTCAAGGTCGCTCCGACACCCAGCGACATGGCGGCGACGCTCATGACGATGTGGAAGAAGTGAGCGCTACGCAGCCTCCTGCTGCGCGCCCGAAATCGTCGGGCGTTCGCGACGGAGGGCTGCGCCGCTCTGGAACGGCGCGGGAGCTGCCTCGGTCCTAAGCGGGCGCGTTGGAACGGTGGAGGGAGGTCCTTTTGGGGGCCTCCCTCGTTTCGTTGCGCGCTGGTTTCGTTGCGCCGCGGTCATCCGCTCGGGTGACCGCGCCGCCCTTGCGGGAGAGCGGCGCGGGCCACACGGCGTCCTCCTCACGGTGGGCGCCGACGTCGTTTGGGGCGGAGCCACGCGGGGGAACGTTGGCGCGCTTAGGGCGTTGCCGTGCCGACGACGAGCTCGCGCTCGACGAGGTCCGCGAGTGAGCGCAGGAGCTCGAGCTGCGTGGTCGAGAGCGTGCGCGGGCGCGTGTCGATGAGGCAGAGGGTCCCGATCGGGCTCGAGCTGCCCACGCGTAGCGGGCACCCTGCGTAGAAGCGGATGTGCGGCGCGCCGGTCACGAGCGGGTTGTCGGCGAAGCGCGGGTCATGGAGTGCGTCCGGAATCACGAGCACGTCGTTCGAGAGGATCGCATGGCTGCAGAATGCAACCTCGCGCGAGGTCTCGCGCACGTCGAGCCCGACGCAGGCCTTGAACCATTGGCGGTTCGTGTCCACCAGGCTCACGAGGGCGATCGGCACACGGAAGGTCTCGGCGGCGAGGCGCGTGAGGCGGTCGAAGCGCGGGTCGAACTCGGTGTCGAGGATCGCGAGGCTGCGCAAGGTCTCGAGGCGTTGGGGCTCGTCCGCCGGGGTCGGCGCGGTGAGCCAGCGGCACGTCGTGCGCAGGAGCCAAGCGCGCAGACGGGCGCGCGCGTACTCCTTCGAGAACGGTCGCGCGATGCTCTCGTCGACCTCCTCGCCGTGCGGCAGCGGGCCTCCCGCGAGGGCGAGGATCGCCGTCTGGTCCGCGCGCGTTGCCGTGCGGATCGCTCCCGCGACCTCGAGCAAATCGTCCCCGAGCAGCGCCTGATCGAGCACCACGAGCGTCGGGCGCTTCTCGGCGATGCGTGCCCGGGCCTCCTCGGCGGTCAGCGCAAAGCGCGCGGGGAGGGTGTCGTCGGAGGCGAGGCGTGTGAAGAGTTCGATGGTCTCGGCGGCCGCGCTGACCACGAGGATCTCGTGGTCGAAGAGGCCACTGCGCACGTCGGCGAGCGAGTCGTTCTCTGCTGCACGGCGGTGCGGGTTCTCCGTGGGGCCGAGGACGATCGTCGTGCCCTCCGCCGCCGGGAACACGTCGACGCCGCTCGCTGCGACCAGGGGACGAAGGCCTTCGAGGACGCGATCGAGATCGTCGTCGGTGCGCGCGGGGTCATGGTGCGTGAGCGCGAGGCGACGTGCCCCGGCCTGCTTGCACGCGGCGATCGCGTACTCGGCGGTCGCGTGGCCCCAGCCGATCTTCTTCGCGTACTCCTCGGGCGTGTACTGCGCGTCGTGGATGACGAGGTCCGCGCCGCGCAGGAAGTCCACGTGGTTCAGGTCCTCGCCCGTGAGCTCCTCATGGCCGCTCGCGTGGGCGCAGGCGTGGGGTTCGTGATCGCACGCGTACACGATGCTGACGCCGTCACCCTCGATGCGGTAGCCGAGCGTGAGCGACGTGTGGTTCAGGTATTGCGCGTGGACCGTGAGGTCGCCGACCTGGAAGTGGCCCTCGAGCAGGTCGTGGTAGCGAATGGTCGCACCGAGCGCCTCGAGGCCCACGGGGAAGTAGCGGTGGTGCATTTGCCCCGCGAGCGAGTCGCGGAGCGAGCTGCCGAAGCCGCGCGGCGCGTAGACGTCCCATTCGTTGCGCGGGTCGAAGAGCGGCCCGAAAAAGGGGAAGCCCTGAATGTGATCCCAGTGCGTGTGGCCAATGAGGATGTGCCCGCGCACTGGCGCTCCGCTCGCGGCGATGCGCGCGCCGAGCCCGTGGAGCCCCGTGCCGCAGTCGAGGACGAGGAGGGTGCCGCTCGCGGAGCGAACCTCGACGCAGGAGGTGTTGCCGCCGTAGCGCACGGTCGTGGGACCCGCCTTCGCCATCGAGCCGCGCGTACCCCAGAACGTGACCTTCATCGTCCCCTCGTCGTATCAGCGTAGCATCCGTGCGCGTGGAAAAGTCGCGGCGAGTCCAAGGAATTCGTCGCTCCGTCGCCCTCGCTTCAGGTGGCCGTCGCCGGTCCGCTCGCACCTTCGCTCTGCCACCGCCACGTCGAGTCGCACATGTCTTGGAGCGTGCGCGACGCCCGCCACCCGAGCTCGCGCGCGGCCTTCTCGGGCTGCGCAAAGCATGCGGCGGCATCACCGGCGCGGCGCGGCGCAAAGCGATG
>CAIOHM010000499.1 GCA_903858055.1 uncultured delta proteobacterium | reverse complement strand
GGATCGGGCGATCGGAGGATCGGGCGATCGGAGAGAGCTGGGATTCGTGGGGCTATTTGGCGCGTAGCTCGGTCAGTGTAACCTGCACGGAGTCTTTGGGCGTGCGCACCCAGACGTCGCCGTCTTGGATCGTCACCGCGAGGTCCATCGAGCGGGCGGCGAGCTGACCGAGCGCCTCGCGGCTCTCGGGGCTCACGGCGACGACGCGGAGGTTCTTGGCGCGCGCGAGCTTGTGCTCGAGACCGGACCACCACTGCGCGGCGTTCGCGTTCGTGGCGTACACGATCACCTCGTCGGACTTGCCGCACGCGCGGAGGATGGCCCGCTCGTCCGGGTGGCCGATCTCGATCCACGTGAGCACGCGACCGGTGAGGTCCTTGGCCCAGAGGTCGGGCTCTTCTTCCTCGGAGATTCCCTTGCCGAACGCGAGGCCTTCCTGCGCGTTCAGCGCGAAGGCGAGCACGCGGAGCATGAGGCGCTCCTCGGTCTCCGAGGGGTGACAGGCGATCGTGAGCGCGTGGTCCGCGTAGTAGTTGCGATCGATGTCGGTGACGTTGAGCTGGGCCTTGTAGACCGTTGCGCGCGGAGCCATGGAGCGAAGAGAGCGCGCTTCAGCGCCCGCGTCGACCCTGCGGCGCGCGAGCACGGCCACCACCGCCACCACCGCCCGCCGCTTGCGCCGGACGCGCGTGCCCTTGCGGAGGGCCGCCACGACCGCCGCCGCGATGACCCTGGCGCTGCTGCTGCCCGCGCTGGAGAATGGGCTCCGCCACCGCGTTGGGGTCGGGCTCGAAGCCGGCGATCACCTCGCGCGGGATCGGCCGCTTGATGAAGCGCTCGATGTCGCGGAGGAAGCCCTCCTCGTCGATGCACACGAGCGAGACGGCGGCTCCCGCGGCCCCGGCGCGGCCCGTACGGCCGATGCGGTGCACGTAGTCTTCGGGCACGTTCGGGAGCTCGTAGTTCACGACCTGCGGGAGCTCTTCGATGTCGATGCCGCGCGCGGCGATGTCGGTGGCGACGAGGCAGCGCAGCTGGCCCGCCTTGAACTCGGAGAGCGCGCGCGTGCGAGCGCCTTGGCTCTTGTTGCCGTGGATCGCGAGGGCGGTGATGCCGTTCTTCTCGAGCACCTCGGCGAGGCGGTTCGCGCCGTGCTTCGTGCGCGTGAAGACTAGCACCTGCGACCAGCCGCGCTCACGGAGCAGGTGCATGAGCATCTGCGCCTTCCGCGTGCGATCGACCGGGTGCACCTTCTGATCGATGACCTCGACCGTGCTGTTGCGGCGCGCGACCTCGATGAGCGCGGGGCCGTTGAGCAGGCGGTCGGCGAGGGCCTTGATGTCGTCGGAGAAGGTCGCCGAGAAGAGGAGGTTCTGGCGCTTCGGGGGCAGCAGCGCGAGCACCTTCTTGATGTCGTGGATGAAGCCCATGTCGAGCATGCGGTCGGCTTCGTCGAGCACCAAGATTTCGATGGTCGAGAGATCGACGGCGCGCTGCTGCGCGAGGTCGAGGAGGCGCCCCGGTGTGGCCACGAGGATGTCGACCCCCGAGCGAAGCGTGGCGATTTGCGGCTGAATTCCCACGCCACCGAAGACGACGGCGGAACGCAGCGGCAGGTACTTGCCGTAGACACGCACGCTCTCTTCGACCTGAGCCGCGAGCTCGCGCGTGGGCGTGAGGACGAGCGTGCGGAGCGGACGGTGCGTGCCGCGCGCATGCGGCGAGCGCGTTGTCGAGAGGCGCTGGAGGATCGGGAGCGTGAAGCCCGCGGTCTTTCCCGTGCCCGTTTGGGCGCCGGCGAGGAGGTCGCCTCCGCTCAGCACGGCGGGGATGGCCTGAAGTTGGATGGGGGTGGGCTGCGTGTAGCCCTGCTCGGTGACCGCGCGAACGATCGCCTCGGATAGCCCGAGAGTAGAAAACGACATGGGAGAACCGGGCTCGTAACACCTTTTCGCCGCGGCGCACCCCACGAAAAGCGCGATAGACTCTGCGTATGGCCTCCGAAGCGCCCCGTGGCTCCGTGCAGTCTGCACATCGCGTGCTCGACCTGCCTGCGCTTCTCACCGAGCTCGTGAGCCTCGGGATGCTCGACGCGGCGCGCGCGCAAGACGTGCTCGTGCGCGAGGCGCCGCTCCGCGCGAAGGTGCTGCGAAGCCTCGCGGACGCGAGCCGGACGACCGTGGTGGCAGGTCCCATCGACATCGTCGCCGCCGCGGAAATGCCGTGGGCTGGGCACGTGGGGCGTGTGGTCGACGACGAGGCGATCGTGGAGGCGGTGGCGCCGCGCTTCGGGCTCGAGCATCGCCGCATCGATCCCCTGCGCCTCGACGCCGCGCTCGTGACGAAGTTCTTCTCGGCGCCGTTCGCCATGCGTCACGCGGTGCTGCCGCTCGAGTGGCGCGGAGCCTCCCTCGTCGTGGCGTTCGCGAACCCCTTCGACCACGATCTGCGCGCGGAGCTCCAGCGCATCGTGGGGTCACCGGTGGTGGCGGTCCTCGCGGCGCGGCGGCCGCTCCTGCGTGCGCTCGAGCACACCTTCGGGTTCTCGAAGTCCGTCGCGGCGGCCACGGCCGCGGGCGAGGCGAGCGTGCTCGCGAACTTCGAGCAGCTCGTGGCGCTCTCGGCGAACGCACGTGAGGTGCAAGCGGACGAGCGCCCGGTCGTGGCGGCGGTCGACTACCTCCTCCGCTACGCGTTCGATCAGCGCGCGAGCGACATTCATCTCGAGCCGAAGCGCGACGGAGCGCTCGTGCGACTGCGCATCGACGGCGTGCTCCACCCGGTGCACACGCTCCCGCGCGCGGCGGCGGTGCCGATGACGTCGCGGCTGAAAATGCTGGCGCGCATGGACATCGCCGAGAAGCGCAAGCCGCAAGACGGGCGCATCAAGACCAAGCGCGGCGCGAGCGAAGTGGAGCTTCGCGTCTCGACGATCCCGACGGCGTTCGGCGAGAAGCTCGTCATGCGCGTCTTCGACCCCGAGGTCGCGGTGCAGACGCTCGGCGAGCTTGGCTTTCCCGAGCGGGACCTGCGCACGATGGAGCGGTGGATCGCCGAGCCGCACGGCCTCGTCCTCGTCACGGGTCCCACGGGCAGCGGCAAGACCACGACCCTCTACGCGGCGCTGCGGGCGATCGCCCAACCCGGCGTGAACGTGACGACCATCGAAGATCCGATCGAGGTCGTGCACGAGGCCTTCAATCAGATTCAAGTGCAGCCGAAGATCGACTTGGATTTTGCCGAGGCGCTGCGCCACGTGCTGCGTCAAGACCCGGACGTCATCATGGTCGGCGAGATCCGCGATCGGGAGACCGCCGTCGCCGCGGTGCAAGCGGCGCTCACGGGCCACCTGGTGTTCGCCACCGTGCACACGAACTCCGCCGCCGAGGCCGTCACGCGCCTCCTCGACCTCGGCGTCGAGCGCTACCTGCTTTCGGGCTGCCTCTTGGGGGTCCTCGCGCAGCGCCTCGTGCGCGGCTTGTGTGCATACTGCACCGAGATTGACGCGCCGCCGGCCGACAAGCTGGCGCATCTGGGCCTCGGGCCCGGCGCCGGTTTTCGTCGCGGTCGCGGCTGTGAGCGCTGCAGGCACACGGGCTACCAGGGGCGCAGCAGCGTCGTGGAAATGCTCACCATGAGCGTGGCCGTGCGTGAGGCCCTCGAGCGCGGCGAGCCTGCGAGCGCCCTCGAGCGCGTCGCGCGGCAAGAGGGTCTGCGGCTCCTGCGCGAGTGCGGCGCTGCGAAGGCCGCGGCGGGTGAGACCACCATCGACGAAGTGCTGCGCGTGACCTCTTCGCGCTGAGCGCGCGCCTCGTGCGTGGCCGTACGGGCGGCGGCGACGGTGCGTCGTCCCCCCGTTTCTTTCGCGGAAGATCCCTCCGTTGCTTTGGTACCAACGCCCCACAACCAACGCGGCGCACGCGTCGCCGCGTCTCGTGAGCCGAGCCAGAGCGGTCGGCGCGTGGAGTACATAGCGCCATGAAGCAAACGGAAACCGCCCTCGCGACTCTCCTCGGCGCTTTGGTGGCCGGCGGCGCCGTGCAGGCCTGCTCCTCGGAGACGACCGTTCGCTCCGCCTCGCTTACCGTCGTTCGCTACGCGGACCTGGCCTCGCGCCCGCCGTGCGATGCGAGCCGCGCGCTCGAAGTTTCGCTCGCGGTGGCCGAAGGCGTCGTGGCCGTTTGTTCGCAAGGCAATTGGCTCCCGGTGCGTGCGGGCGGCGAGACGGGAGCAGCCGGCGACGCGGGGGCTGCGGGCGTCACCGGTGCGACCGGCGCGTCGGGGGCGACGGGGGCTGCGGGCATGACCGGTGCGACCGGGTCCTCGGGCGCGACCGGTGCGACGGGGGATTCCGGTGCGACGGGGACGGCGGGCGCGAGCGGCGCGACCGGCGGAACGACGCGCGTGATCCTCAGCGCCGAAGCGGCCGGGGCCAACTGCAGCTACGGCGGTTTCCGCATCGACTTCTTCGTCGATGGGAACGGAAACAATACGCTGGATACATCGGAGCTTGGTAGCGTGCAGACAGCGTATGCATGCAATGGCCCCACGGGCGCGACCGGTGCGACGGGGTC
>CAIOHM010000498.1 GCA_903858055.1 uncultured delta proteobacterium | reverse complement strand
GCGACCCGAAGGGCCTCTACGCGAAAGCCCGCAGCGGGGCGCTCCGAGACTTCACGGGCATCGACAGTCCGTACGAGGCTCCGCTCGAGCCCGAGATTCGACTGCGTCCCGCCGAAATGTCGCCCGAAGCGTGCGTCGAGGCCGTGGTCTCCGCGCTCGCAGTGTTCGAAGCGGCGAGCGCCGCGCCCTGACGTGTTGGGCCTCCGCGCTTGTGGCGCGCGGGAAGAGTCGGCTACGGACCCGAGACCTTGTTCCGCTCGCCGCTTCCACCCCAGCTCTCGGCCTGCGCCTCGCGTCTCGCAGCGTGGAGCGCGGCTTTCATCGTCGACGCTCCGTGGCGCGAGGAGGACCTCGCGGCGCTTCGGTCGGCGATGCCGAGCACACGCGAGTGCGAAGGTCTCCCGAGCGTGGAGGGGGCACCGTCCTCGTTCACGCTCGCGGCGGGGCCGCTCTGGGAGGTCGTGCTCGATGCGTACCGCCCGCACGAGGTCGGGGTCCTTGCATGCGCGGCGAAGGGAGATTTGCTGCTCGTCGTCGCCGGTCGTCTCACGGTGGTTCGCGTCGATCGCCTCGATACGATCGTCGAGGCGGGGGCGCACCTCGAGGCCCCCGAGCGTGGGCTCCCGTGGCAAGCGGACAACCGGGAAGACGCGCCGCTCGTGGTCCTTCGCGTCGCGCGCATGGGGAGTCGGTCTGCCGACGTGATCGGCGCGAGCCCCCGGCGCATCGCCGTCGTGGGCGGAGGATTCTCTGGGGCTGCCGTGCTCGTGCATCTCCTGAGGGGCTCGCGAGAAAAGATGCAGATTGCATGGGTTGAGCGAGGGCCTCGCCTCGGCCTCGGGATCGCCTACGGGGCCGAGCGATCGGAGCTCCTCTTGAACGTGCCCGCGGCGCGCATGAGCATCGACCCGGCCGAAGCCAGCGATTTCGCCGCATTCGCCGGCGTGCTGGAGAAGCCGTCGACCTTCTGTTCACGCGCGCTCTACGGTCGCTACATCGCCACGCGTGTCGCCGAGGCCATCGCTGCGAGCGCGGCGGAAGTGACGGTTCACCGATCCACGGCCACGACGGTGAGCGCGCGGGAGGTCGTCCTCGCCGACGGCTCGCGCTGCGAGGTCGACCACACCGTGCTCGCGACGGGCATCGCTCCGCGCACCGAAGGCCTCCCGTTCTTTGGCGAAGGTGCCACCGTGGACGGCTGGAACGACCGCGCCGTCGCCGCGATTCGCCCCACGGCCCGCGTGCTCGTCCTCGGCACGGGCCTCACCGCGCTCGACGTCGTGGCCACGCTCGCCAGCGCGGGATTTCAAGGTCAGGTCACGATGGTCTCGCGGCGAGGGCTCCTCCCGGCCGCACACCTCGGCGCGCCGGTCGCGACCCCCGACCACGTGGTGCGCGCGGCCGCGGCGTTGCTCACGCACGCGCCGACATCACTCGCGGGGCGTGTGCACGCCGTGCGGATCTTCCTCCGCGACGCACAGGCCAGCGGACTCCCCTGGCAGGCGGCCGTCGATGCGCTTCGGCCCCATGTGCCGGCGCTCTGGCGCGCGCTCAGCCCTCGCGACCGACGCCGCTTCGTGCGCCGCGTACGACCCCATTGGGACGTGGTTCGCCACCGCGCGCCGCACGAGGCCCTCGATCGCGTGCACGCGTGGCGCTCGGCGGGCAGGCTCGCGGTCATCGCGGCGAGCGTGAGCGGCTCCGAGCCTGTCGAGGGCGCTCTGCGCGTGGCGTTGCGCGAGCGCGGCGGGGCCGTCCGCATGCTCGAGGTCGACGTCGTCGTGCGCTGCATCGGTCCAGCCGTCGAAGACTCGGACCTCGCGAGTCCATTGCTGCGCAGCATGATCGAGCGCGGCGACGCGATGCGCGACGAAGCCGGACTCGGCATTCGCGTCGACGCCGAGGGACGGGTCTTCGACGCAAGCGGGTGCCCAAGCGATCGCATCTCCGCGCTGGGTGCGCTGCGGCGCGCGGAGGCGTGGGAGACCACCGCCGTGCCGGAAATTGCTCGCGATGCGAAGGCGCTCGCCGCGCGCGTCCTCGCGAGCTTCGAGGTCTGACGCGACGCCTCGCGCGGGAGACCGTGTCGACAGCGCCGCGCCTAGGCGCTCGTCTTAGTGATCGTCCGCGCTCGCCTCGTACGCGGGGCAGAGGCGATCGACGAGGTAGCTCGCGACGTCCGACGGCTTGGTGCCGGGGCCGAAGCCCGCGTCGAAGCCGAGCTCGAGGCCGAGCGCGTGATCGACGCGCGGGCCGCCAAAGAGCACGATGAACTTCTCGCGGAGCCCCTGAGCCTTGAGG
>CAIOHM010000497.1 GCA_903858055.1 uncultured delta proteobacterium | reverse complement strand
TTCGCCCATCCGTCCTTCGCGAGAATGCGAGCAGTGGCCTCGAGGATGGCGTCCACCGTCGCGACCGCACGTTCTTGTCGCGGGGTTTTTCGGGCCGCGGCGCGCGGGCGTTCGGCGCGTGGCATGGTGAAAGCAGAACGCGAGTAGCTTCGAAGCGCAAGAAGTCGCATCCTCTGCGGGTCCCAAACGACGCAACGAAAGGCTCCTGCGATGTCCCCGATTCAGCTGAACGACGAGTGGTCCAGACTCATGACGAGCTACGACCTCGATCACCAGAACCCGGTGAACCAGGCGTGCCACAAGGTCGGCATCCCGCTCATCGCCGGGAGCATCCCCCTCGCCGCGACGCTCGTGGGCCTGCCGCTCGCGATCCCCATGTTCACGACCGGCTGGACCTTCCAGTTCGTGGGCCATGCCTTCGAAGGCAAGAAGCCGAGCTTCGTCGAAGACAAGCGCATGCTGCTCGTGGGGCTGCTCTGGTGGGCGAAGAAGAACGGCGTCCCCGTCGAGTCGCGCGAGTTCGCCGTCGCGAACTGACGCGGAGCTCGCGAAAACGAAAGACCCTCGCGTCCTCGCGGACCGGGGGTCTTCGTTCGTTTGGCGGAACCGATGCGGCCTACTGCGCGTTGCCGTCGACGCTCAGCTGCCACTCGCGCCCCACGCCGCAGGGGCCGCTCACGTGGCGCACCTCGACCATCACGTTGGCCGAGTCGTCGTTGCCGCCGAAGCCCGTGGTGTCGTCCCAGCTGAGCGACGCGGTGGCGAGGTTCGTGGTGCTGCCGCGCGCGCCGGTCGCCGAGACCGAGCTGCAGTTGCGTGTCCCGCCGCCGTTGTTCCCCGCCTTGTAGACGAAGAGGTCGAAGCGCGTGTTCGGGTTGTGAATGAGCGTGAAGCGCGCGCGCAGGGGCGGACGCGAGAAGAGGGACGAATCGTTCTCGGTGACGCGCACGAGGAGCCATTTGCTCGAGGTGCCGGTCGCTTGGAGGAAGTCGCTCCCCGTGTCGCCGGCGACGCTGCCGAGGCTCGCGCCGCTCGCGCACGCGGTGGGGTTCGCGCAAAGATCCGGCAGCCCCGCGTCGGGCGGGCCCGCGTCGACGGTGCCCGCATCGGTGGCGGCGTCGCCCGTGGAGGCATCGGCGCTGCTTCCGTCGGCGCTGCCGTCGGTCGTCGCGCCGTCCGTGCTGCCGTCGAGCTTCCCGCCGTCGGTGCTGCCGTCCCGTTTGCCCGCATCGGCGAACGCGGCTGCGTCGATGCCGTAGTCGAACTCCTCGCCGGTCTCGCCGCTGGCGCCGCAGGCGTAGAGGCCCAGTGAGGAGGAGAAGATCGCGAAGAGAGAAAGGGCTCGGCGCATGAGGTCCGCACTCAGGGGTTTACGACGGCGACGCCCCCGAGGGCCGTGCGCGTGTCGCGATCGTACCTACGCCAAAAATGGGCGACGCGCCCGTCTTCGAGGGGCACGGGGAAGTAGCCAGCCGATTTTTCCGCGAGGGGCACCGTGGCGAGCGCCCAGCGGAATTCACCCGCAGCGGCCGGCGTGCCCACGGCCTTGCGCAAGATCCCGAGCTTCGCGTCCTGGTAGAATACAGTCAACGCACCGGCGACGTAGGCCGCCGCGGACTCGCGCCCGAAGGCGTGCGGCGCGTCGTCGAAGGTGACGCTGCCGACCTTGCTCCCGTCGTCCACGATCCCGCGGGCGACCACCTGTGTCCCGCGCACGTTCACGTAGGTGAGCGCGCCGCTCGTCCCGTCGAAGGAGAAGAGCTGCAGCGTGCCGTCGGAGCCGCGCGCGATCGAGGGGCCCACGCCGCGCACGACCCCTTGCGTGGGATCGCCGTCGACCACGGTCTTGCGCCACGCGCCCCCTTCGGGAGTGAGCAGCACGAGCTGCCCTGCGGCGCCGTCGTTCACCGCGAAGGTGAGGTTCGTACCCTCTTGCAAGAGCGCGAAGCCGTCGCCGAAGGCGGGCAGGGAGGTCTCGAGCGAGGCCTGCGGGATCGACGGCGCGCACGTCGCGCCTGCGTCGGGCTGATCGAACACGCACGCACCGCCGTCGCACGTCGCGCAGGTTTTTTCCACGGATTCGCAGCGGCGCGAGGTCGGCGAGCAGTACGCGCCCTCCTCGCAGAGCACCTGGCGGCACGGGCCTTCGGCGACGCTGGCCACCGTGTCGACGGCCCAGTCGCTCCCTTTGCCCGGCCGTGCGCTCGACGCGCGCGCCACTTCGAGGCTCGAGCGAAGGCCGCGGCCCGAGGGCTCGGTCGCGAGGTAGAAGACCCACGGCACGCCGCCCTGGACGACCACGCGCACGTGGCGCCCCACCTCGCCCTTCGCGCGCACGACCGCCAGGTGCTTCGACCAGACCCCTGCGCTCGAGCGGCTGGCGAACACGATGCCGCGCGCGGTCGCGTCGTACGCGGCGCCGACCAGGGTTCCGTCGGCCATGACCGCGATGCTCGTCGAGCGCCCCACGTCGGTGCCTTGCTCGAAGCGGCCGGCGCGGTAGCCCGAGGCAGGCCGGTCCGCACAGCGACCATCGGTGTAAGGTGCAGGCATTCCCGCGACGGCCTCCCAGGCCACCTCGCCCGTCGCTTCGTTCCACGCGCCCACGTGCCAGTCGCCGTAGGTGAACTCCTCTTGGCCAACGATCGCCGAGTCTTCGTAGGCCGAGAACCAAAGCGCACCGCTGGGTTGCTTCGCGGCGGCGAGGTAGCTGCCCGTCAGGCCGCGCGGGAGCTCGGGCTTGCAGACCGCGTCGCATGCCGCGCCGCAGCCCGTGAGCGGCTTGGTCTCGGCTTTCGTGCACCCTGCAAGGAGCGCGCTCACACCGAGGGAAAGTACGCCTGCGACGAGGGCGCGCTTTCGAGCGCGACGGCGCGCGAGGCCGACGGCGCACGCGCCGACGAGAACGACCACGAGCCCGTCGCGTGACGAGCACGACCCGTGCGGCGCGTAGCTGCACGAGGCTCCGGCGGCCTCCATCGCCGCGCGCTGCACGGTGCGCTCGAGGCCTGCTTCGTCGCGCACGGTGACGCGCTCGCCAGGCTCGAGGACGAGGGCGTGATCGAGCGGGAGGAAGGGACCTGCGCCATTCCGCTGCACGAAGAGCCGCTCGCCGCTCACGCGATCCCACGCCTCGAGGCGGCCGGCTTCGTCGCCCTCGTTGAGCAGGGTGACGAGGGGGGCTTCGTGATCCACGCGGTACGGCAGCTCGCTCGCCACGCTCGCGGTGGCGGGAATTCCTGCCTCGCGCACCATCACGCCCACCGTGTGCACGCCGTCGATCGCGAGGAGCGGATCGGCGACGACGAGCGCGTCGGTCTCGCCCGCGCCGTGCCAGGGGCCGCGGCGGGCCCCGTCGAGCGTGACGGCCCACTCGTGAGCGGCCGCGAGCGGGGGCGTGAAGGCGAGGCGTGCGCGGCCTTCCCCAGCCGGCGCGAGGCTCACGGCAGGCGGCGGCAGGACCTTGGGGCTCGTGGTCACGCCGAAGTTCAAGAAGACCCCGAGGAAGCGGTCGTCGCTCTTCACGAGGCGCCGCACGCCGCCGGTCGGCACCTCGAGCGTGAGGCCGAAGCTCTCGAGCGCGGTGCTCAGATCGATCGCGCCGAGCTCGCCGAGGCGGCCGGCCACGAGCGAGAGGATACCTGCGAAATTCCGCTCGATCACCGCGGGGTCGTCGGGCAGCAGGTCCGCGCCCGTGACCTTGGCGTTCTCGAGGGCCACGTCGCCAATCACCGGCTTCAGCGCGCCCTTGGGGTACGTTGCATTCTGCACGACGTCGAGGCCGAGCTTCGCGACGATGGTCGCTTCGAGATCGAACGCATGCACCCAGCGGCGGTAGGACCACGCGTACACCTCGAGGCGCAGATCGGGCACGCGCGCCGTGAGGAGCGGGTCGGTCTTCGCGTCCGTGCCTCCGCCGACCGTCACCGTCGGCAAGCCGCGTGGACGGAGGCGAATGAGGGCGGCGCTCGTGCGCGCCTCGTGGGCGAGCGTGGGCAAGCCCTTCGCGAGCAGCGAGAGGATCGCCGTGTTCACCAAGGAAATGCGCTCGCCGGAGACATCCAGGCAGAGGAGCCCGGACCGCACCGCTTGCCCGAGCGCATAGCCGAGGAACCGCTCGCTCACGCCGACACCGAGATGAGGCCCGCTCGCGATGCCGCTCACCGCGTCGCGGCGCAGCTCGTCGGGTACGGGCACGTTCGTCGGCAAGGCCGGTGCCGCCATGGGGACGCAGCTCGAGACGGGGCTCGGGAGCGCGCCGCCGCCGAAGGAGAGCGTGAGGCCGTTGGGCGTGGCGCCGGGGTAGGGGCTGTTCGTGGCGGTGAGGCCCGGTGCCGGGTCGAGGGCACCGCGCGCGGCGAAGAGCACGTCGAGGGAGGCCTTCGTGCCCGGGGCGAAGGAGCTCAAGAGCGAGCCCACGTCGACGGTGCCTTCGATGCCGAGCGGCGATGGCACGCAGACGTTCGCGTTGGCGGTGAGCACGCACTTCGACCACTTCGTCGGGTCGGGGTCGTCGGGGCGCGAGCCGCTCGGGCAGGGCGGCGTCAGCGCGGCGTTCGGGGCCTGGCAGGTGGCCTCGCCGAGCGCGTCTTTCACGGCGGAGGCGAGCGTGCTCTCGAGCGTGCCGAAGGCGAGCGAGAGGATGCCGTTGGTCAGAGCGCTCGGCAGCAGCGAATTGCAGATGACCACGTCGGTGCGTGGAATCTGCACGGTGACTTCGGCGTTCGCGGTGTCGATGATCGTGGAGCCGCCGCGCACGGTGGAGGGGCTGCCGACGAGTGGCGCGTTGATCAGCAATTGCAGGTTCGTGAAGCCGCTCACGCTCGGGACGCCGCCGGTGCCGCACGCGGCCGGGCTGCCGACGCCGAGGCCGAAGGGGATGAAGCCGATGGCGCTGACGCGGAGGTTTTGCACGCGCAGCGGGATGGTGCCTGCAATGCGCAGCTTGTTGGGCGTGGCGCCGTCGATGCGGAACGCGGCGTTCGCGAAGTTCACCTCCGCCGTGCACTCGGGCGGCGAAGCCGTGCGGTTTGCCCCGTTCGAGCAGATCGAGATGCCGG
>CAIOHM010000496.1 GCA_903858055.1 uncultured delta proteobacterium | reverse complement strand
GTCGGGCGTCGTCGTCGACGTAAACCAAGAACGCCTGCCTCCTCCTTCCTAGCTTTGGGTCAGGCGCACCCTCGGCGGTCGGTTTCGTTTTGAGGACTCCAAAAAAGAGCGGACGCCCCGAATCGTCGGTCGGCGTCCTCGCCGTACAGGACGGCGGGGTGCTGTCAGGTTTGACGTGGGCCTCGCGTAGGTCCGAGAGCCATGTCCGCTGCCGTCCTCGTCGTTACGCCCTCCCCCGTTCGTGCTGCGCTCGTGCAGTTCGCGTATGCCCTTTGGGTGCAGGTTGCATCTTTCGTCGGGTTCCTTCGCGTGAGCCGCGCCTCGATGCTCCCTGTCGACGACGGCGAGTGCGAGAGCGTGCCCCCAACCTTGCGCAGCCCCGGCTCGGCCAAGCCATGAGCGTTCAGCGCGCGGGCTCGGCTTCGAAGGTCCACCCCTGCGCGCGCAAGTCCGCGAGGAGGCCGCTCGCCCACACGGCAGCTCCTGCCGGCGTCGGGTGGAAGCCGTCGCGGATGGTCGCCACGCCGTAGCGGCGCGAGTCGACGAAGCCGCAGGGGCCGGCGTGTTCGGCGATGAGCGAGACGACGCCCGTGTCCTTCTGCACGAGCGGGCCGAGCCATGCGCAGCGGGCGCCGGTGCTGCTCGCGCGTGTGACGATGCGCTCGATGGCCGGGGCCAAGCGCGCCGGCGCGGGCACGAGGTGGTCGTTCGTGCCCAGCACCACGAAGACATGCGTTGGCCTGTGAATTTGCAGGAGATCGCGCAACCTTCGATCGTACGAGAACTTCGAGATGCCCACGCCCACCCAGGTGTCTTGCACGACGCGCACGCGCTCCGCCGCGAGCTCGCTCCGCAGCGCGCGCACGAGCGTGAAGGGGCCGCCCACGAGCGAGTCGCCCACCACGAGGAGCGTCGCACGGGGAGGAAGTCGCGGCGGCGCACGGCGAGCGGGAGCCGAAGCGACCTCACGCGCGGAGGCGGTCAGCGCAGCCAGAACCAGCGAGGCGAAGGCGAGACGCGCGCGCACTCAGCGTTCGTAGCGGATGACGTTGTGGCAGCGGGCGTCGGTGGGGCCCGGGTTCTCGTACGCGTGGATCTTGTCGGCTTCGAAGGCCATCGAGTCCCCCGCTTGGAGGTCGACCACGTCGTCGCCGACGCGCATGCGCACCTGGCCCGTGAGCACGACGACGATCTCGCGCGTGCCCGGCGCGTGCGGCTCGGCCCCATGCACCGAGCGCGGCGCGAGCTTCAGCTCGTAGAGCTCGACGAGCGGCGTCGCACCGGCGGGCACGAGCGGCCGCGACTCGAACTTGCCGTCGGGCGAGCGGAGCACCTGGGATTCATGGCGCCGGAGCACCGCGAACGGCTGCGGGGTCGCATCGAGAAGCTCGGCGAAGGGCACGGCGAGGCCCGTGGCGATCTTCCACAAGACTCCGACCGTGGGGTTCGTCTTGCAGGTCTCGATCTGCGAGAGCGCCGCGCGCGAGACGCCCGAGGCGCGCGCGAGGTCGTCGAGCGAGAGGCCTCGTGCCTTGCGCTTCGAGCGGAGGTTGTCGGCCACACGACGCGCGAGATCCGCCGCGCCCACTTCGTCGCCGATACCCTTCTCGACCACGCGCGAGCGGGCATCTTTCGGGGTCTTTTCCTCGGCGCGAGGCTCGCGCGCAGGCTTTTCGGTGGCAGCGGCGGAACGGGTCGCAGTTCGCTTCACGGGAATCTCCAACATACAAGACAAGCATTCTCCGTGCGACAGCGCTCGAAAAAAGGGCGCTCGCTTGCCAGGGGCCAAGCCATGCCCTACGCGCAGCGAGGTGGAGAGCGCGGTTTCGGTTCAATTCGAGCGGGTGGCGCGCCGCTTCGGTGCGGGCAGCGCAGGCGAGCTCGTGGTGCTCGACGGGCTCGACCTCGCCGTCGAGGCCGGTTCGTTCACGGTGCTCCTCGGCCCCTCCGGGTGCGGAAAATCCACGCTTCTGCGCCTCGCGGCGGGCCTCGACGAGCCCGAGCAAGGGCGCGTGCGCCTCACCGTCGACGGAACGGAGCGCTCGCCGGTCGGCGGCCCCACGGGCTTCGTGTTCCAAGAGGCGCACCTCTTGCCCTGGCGCACGCTCGCCGAGAACGTGGCGCTCCCGTTCGAGCTCGCCGGTCGCCCCGGCGGTGAAGACCCGGCGCGCGCAGTCAACGAAGCGCTCGAGCGCGTGGGCCTCGGCGCCTTCGGTGCGCGCATGCCGCACGAGCTCTCGGGCGGCATGAAGATGCGCGGGTCCCTCGCGCGCGCCCTCGTCTGCGCGCCGCGCCTCTTCTTGCTCGACGAGCCCTTCGGCGCCCTCGACGAGCTCACGCGCCTGCGCCTCGACGACGAGCTCCGCCGCCTCGCGAAGGAGCTTCGCATGACGGTGCTCTTCGTGACCCACTCGATCCAAGAGGCCGCGTACCTGGCCGATCGGGTCATCGTCTTCTCGCCGCGCCCGGCGCGCGTGGTCGGTGACTTCGCGTCGCCGTTCGCGCCCGTGCGCCGTGAGGAGCTCCGGTTCTCCGAGCCCTTCGCGCGCTTCGTTGGAAGCTTGCATGATGCACTCGTTCGCGGGGGCGCATGAAGAGGCTCGTCGCGCTCGTGGCTCCGCCCCTCGTGGCGCTCGCGCTCCTGCTCGGGCTCTGGGAGGGGCTCGTGCGTGCCCTCGAGGTGCAGGCGTTCTTGCTGCCGCCGCCGAGCGCCATCGCCCGCGCGTGCGTGGTTCACGGCTCCGTGCTCGCCTCGGGCGTCGTGCGGACGGGCACCACGGCGGTCGCCGGGTTCTTGCTCTCGGCCACGCTCGGCAACGCGGTCGCCTACGTGCTCGGGAGCTCGCGCGTGCTCGAGCGAGCCTTCTACCCGTACACGCTCTTCCTTCAGACCGTGCCCATCGTCACCATCGCGCCGCTGCTCGTGCTGTGGTTCGGGTCGGGCTCGACCGCGGTCGCGGTGGCGGCGTTCATCGTCTCGGTGTTCCCGGTCATCACGGGCACGCTCTCGGGCATGCGCGCGGTGGACCCGAACCTGCGTGACCTCTTTCGCCTCTACGGCGCCTCGCGCCTTGCCGTCCTCACGAAGCTCGAGATCCCCGCGGCGCTCCCGCAAACCGTCACGGGGCTCCGGGTAGCGTCGGGGCTCGCGGTCATCGGCACCATCGTGGGCGAGTTCGTGGCGGGCTTCGCCGACGAGGCGCCGGGGCTCGGCATCATCGTGCTCTCGGCGTACCGCCAGCTCAAGACGGACCTGCTCTTCGCCGCGGTGCTCGGCTCCTCCGTGCTCGGGCTCGGGCTCTTCGCGGCGGTGCAGACGCTCGGCCACCGCCTGCTTCGACGCTGGCATCCTTCCGCCCGAAGCTGATAGCTCTGCGGCGCATGTGGACCCGCCGCGCCCTCGTCTTGGCCCTCCCCGTCTTCGCGATCGTTGCAGCATGCAAGGGCAAGCGCGAGGAGTCTCCTGCCGCCGTTGGGTCGAAGGCCGAGCCCACGCCGTTCACGCTGGTGCTCAACTGGGTGCCCGAGCCGGAGTTCGGCGGCTTCTACGCCGCGAAGGCGAGCGAGGCGTACGCGAAGGAGGGGCTCGCCGTGAGCATCAAGCCGGGCGGCCCCGGCGTGCCCTCGCTGCAAATGGTGGCCGCAGGCCAAGCGGAGGCGGGCATCACGGGAGCCGACGAGCTGCTCCTCGCGCGCGAGCAAGGCGCGGACGTCGTGCCGGTGTTTGCAGTCTACCAGCACAACCCGCAGGCGATCATGACGAAGGCCGAGCGCGGCGCGAAGAGCCTCGCGGAGGTGTTCGCGGCGGGCACGGTGGCGCTCGAGCCGGGGCTCCCCTACGCGCAGTTCCTCAAGCGCAAGTACGGCTTCGAGAAGGTGAAGGTCGTGCCCTACGACGGCGGCATCGCGCGTCTCTCGATCGAGAAAGACTTCGCGCAGCAGTGCTACCTCACGAGCGAGCCGCTCGCGGCGAAGCGCCAAGGCGTGGCGACGAGCGTCTTCCCGATCAGCGACGAGGGCTACGACCCCTACGGCGCCGTGGTCGTGGTGAGCCGCGAAACCTGGACCAAAAAGCGCCCGCTCGTGGAGGCTTTCGTGCGTGCCACGCGCGCCGGCTGGCAGAGCTACCTCAAGGACCCGAAGGCCGCGAACGAGGCCATGCACGCGCTCAACAAGACCATGGACCTCGAGACCTTCGCGGGCGCGGCCGAGGCGCAGCACGCGCTCGTCGAGACCCACGAGACCGAAGGCGACAAGCTCGGCACCATGACGAAGGCGCGCTGGGAGGCGCTCCGCACCACGCTCACGGAGCTCGGTCTCGTGACGAAGCCGACGAGCTTCGAGGGCTGGCCCGTCGACTGAGCGCGCACGGCCGATTGGCTGCTCGTTCCGACCACGCGCAAGCCTCAGCTCTTTCGCGCATGAAACTGCACCACGGCGCTCATGCCCTGGTGGTACTTGCCCTCGCTCACGTGGCGCTCGAGTTCGCGCGCG
>CAIOHM010000495.1 GCA_903858055.1 uncultured delta proteobacterium | reverse complement strand
CGTGCGCGGCGAGGTCGAGCGTTTGCCGTGCGTTTTCCGCGAGCGCCGGGGCCTCGAGGCACTGGGTCCCTGCGAAGACGTGGAAGCCCTCGAGGGAGATCTGCGGCGCCGCGAGCGCGCGCTTCACGACCGGCAGCGCGTCTTCTTCGGCGACCCCGAACGCGGAGGCTTGGCCACCCATGCGCATGCCGAACGACTTCGAGGTCACCTTCGGGTTCACGCGGATGGCGACGCGCGCGGTGCGGTCCTCGTCCGCCGCGACGGCGATGATGCGCTCGAGCTCCGTGGGCGACTCGACGGAGATGCTCGCCCCCTCGCGCACCGCGAGGCGGAGCTCCGAGACCCGCTTGCCCGGCCCCGCGAAGCTGATGGATTCGCCTGGAAAACCAAGGCTTCGCACGAACGCGAGCTCACCACCGGAGCTCACGTCGAGCCCATGGGTCTCCTTGCCGAGGAGCTCGACGAGGGCGCGGTTCGCGTTGGCCTTCACGCAATAGAGGAGGTCGACGTACGGCGGGAGCGCGCCACGGAGCGCGCGCGCGTGGCTCACCATCGAAGGGCCGTCGTAGAGGTAGAAGGGCGTGCCGTGCTCCTCGGCGAGGGCCGCGAGCGGGGCGCTCGTGCGGAAGGGGATCATGGCGTGCCTCCTTCGTTGACCATGCGCTTGACCACGCGTGCGGGGTTGCCCATCACGACGGAGTCCGAGGGAACGCTCGTTCGCAGCACGGATCCGGCACCGATGACGCTGCGCGCGCCGACGCGCACGCCCTTCATGATCGTGCAGTGCTTGCCGACCTGCACGCCGTCTTCGAGCACCACGGGCGCGATGTCGTCGTCGCTCGCGGGCACCTCCCAAATGGGGCGCTCGGGGTTGTAGTGCGCGTGGCCCTCGGTGTCCGCGAGGTAGCACTGAGACCCGATGCTCACGAAGTTGCCGAGCGTGATGCTCGCGGCGACGTCGAAGGTCGTGTTGTGCCCGACGAAGACGCCGTTTCCAATCACGAGGCGCGGGCTCCGCTTCGAGTCGGGCTTGATGTTGATCTGCCCGGAGAAACGCACGTCGTCACCGAGCTCCACGTGGCACGGGGCGGTCATGTAGGGGATGCGATCGATCGCGATGCGCTCGCCGTGCTTGGCGCACTTCGCGAGGAACACGGGGGTCGCGAGGAGGGATCGTTCGGCCCATTCGGCGACCTCGCGCGCGCTCCAATGGGTCTCGAAGATCGCCCGGTAGACGGGCTTGAGCACCGCCGGCGGGTTCACGGCGCGGTGGACGACCCGCTTCGCGATGGGGCGCACCTGCCCGTGCAAGAACCTCTCGAAGAGCGAGCGGGAGTCGTCGGCCATGCGGAGGATGATACGCACGCGCCCGGGCGCTCGCCTCCGTAAAGAACACGAGGGTATTTCCAACCCCTGCTCGTGCTTGCGGCGTTCACGCGCGGCCGAAGGCGTCGACGACCGCGTCGCGGAACGCGCGCCCAAAGGGACCGAGGCGTGCCGCGCGGCGCGTGACGAGGCGCACCGGGAGCGCGTGGCGGGAAGGGCCGTCCCATTTCACCTCCACGAGCCCCGAGGCCTTCGTGAGCTTCTCGAGCGGGAGCCAGCCATAGCCGAGGCCCGCTTCGAGCGCGGCGCGCTTCGCTCGAAAGTCGGCGAAGCGCACCATGCCGTGCGCGTCGATCGGCGTCGTGGGAAGGCCGAGGCGCACGTCGGAGCCGCGCACCGTGAGGAGCACGTGCTTCGCGAGCTCGCTTGCGGGGACGCGCTGTCGTGCGCGCGCGAGGGCGTGGTCGCGGTGGGCGACGAGCCGCAACGTGAGCGGGGCGAGGTCGAGGGTGGGGCGCCCCGAGCGCACGAGCGGGAGCACGGAGAGGCACACGTCGGCGTCGAGCTGATCGAAGCGCTCTTCCACCTCCGCGAGCACGGCGGTCTCGAGCTCCATGGGCGGCGCCGCGGGGAGGGAGGAGAGGCGCGCGACGATGCGCACGAGCTTCTCGATGGGCAGGCTCGCGTCGACCACGATGCGAAGGCGCGGCTCGGTGCCGCCGCGCAGCTCCGCGCAGAGCTGGCCGAGCTCGTCGTGGGTGGCGAGGAGGCGCTTGCAGCCTTCGAGCACGCGCTCACCGGCGGCCGTGAGCGTCGAGCGGTGCCCCGTGCGGTCGAGGAGCTTGAGCTCGGTCTCGCTCTCGAGGCGCGCGAGGGCGTAGACGACCGAGGTGTGCGGCTTGCCGAGCGCCTGGCCGGCCGCGGCGAAGGAGCCGTGATCCGCGAAGGCGACGAAGGCGCGCGCGTGGTCGAGCGAGATGCCGAGCATATGTCGAACGATTCTACAGAAAACGTCGAAAGAGTGTCATCGACGATGACACTCGCGCGCGCCAAGGTGCGCGCCATGCAACAGCCTTGGATTCGTGGGAAGGTCGCGCGCCAAGCGCACGTGGGGCTCCCGGCGGGCACCGTCGAAGAAGAGTACGGCCGCAGCGGCTTCTTCGGCGGCTACGCGCACGCCTACCGGCTCCACGCGCCCGTGGGCTGGGTCGCGATCGACGGGCCCCTCAAGCCGCGCGCCTACGATCTGCGCCGCCCGCTGCCGCCGGGCCACGACGACACGCAGCGCGCCCTCGGTCGCACGCTCTTCGCCGAGAACGACGACGTGCGCCTCCACTACGTGCGTCTCGCGGAGGCACCGGCGTTCTGGCTGCGCAACGGCGATGCCGACGAGCTCTATTTCATCCACGCGGGGCGCGGCACGCTCGTCACCGAGCTAGGGCCGCTCGCCTACGAGCCGGGCGTCTACCTCTGCGTGCCCCGCGCCATGCTCGCGCGCCTCGAGCCGAGCGAGCCCACCGAGGCGCTCCTCGTCGAGTCGCCGGGCCAAGTGACCTTCCCCGATCGCGGCATGCTCGGCCTGCACGCGCTGTTCGACCCGGCGATGATCGAGGTGCCCACGCCGGACCTCGACGCGGTCTGCGCCGCCGCGGATCGCGCGCAAGACCACCCGCACGAGCGCTACGAAGTGCGCCACCTCCGCGGCGGTCAGGTCACGCGCGTCGTGTACCCTTTCCACCCGGTGGACGTGGTCGGCTGGAAAGGCACGACGGCGCCGTTTCGCCTGCACACGAACGACATTCGCCCGGTGATTTCCGAGCGGTACCACCTGCCGCCGAGCGCCCACACGACCTTCCTCTTGCGCGACGCCGTCGTGTGCAGCTTCCTCCCGCGCGGCCTCGAGACCGGCGACCCGGAGGCCATGCGCGTGCCGTTCTTCCACTCGAACGCGGACTACGACGAACTCATCTTCTACCACCGCGGCACGTTCTTCAGCCGCGGCGGCATCGAGCCGGGCATGGTGACCGTGCACCCGGCGGGCATTCACCACGGGCCTCACCCGCAGGCGATCGATCGCGCGAAGGGCCTCGAGCGCACGGACGAGGTCGCGATCATGATCGACACGAAGAAGCCCCTCCGCATGGTGCACGCGGCGGAGGCGGCCGAGGTGCCCGATTACTGGAAATCCTGGGGCGGCTGAGCACTCGCGCCACGCGTCTCCGACCGCATTTCTCGCCTGCAGACACGAACCCATTCCTCACGAGCAGTTCCATGAGCGACACGACCACGACGAACCCCCTCGGCCTCCGCGGCATCGACTTCCTCACCTTCGCGAGCCCGGAGCCGGAGAAGCTCCGCGCGCTCTTCCTCGCCTTCGGCTTCTCACGCACGATGCGCCACGCCGCGAAGGCGGTGGATCTCTACGAGCAGGGCGACATCGTCTTCCTCCTCGACACGGAGCCCACGGGCGCGAGCGCGGCCTTCACGAAGGCCCACGGGCCTACGGTCAGCTCGATGGGCTGGCGCTTCGACGAGCCCAAGCGCGCCTTCGCCCAGGCGCTCGCGCGCGGCGCCACGGCCCACGCCCAGCCGGACTTCCACGTCGACGGGGAGGCGCTCCCGACGCTCGTGGGCATCGGCGGCATGGCGCTCCACTTCTGTGAGGATCGCACGGATCTCCGCCGCTTCGAGCGCATGGGCTTCGTGAACCTCGAGCGGCCCGAGCGCGTGGCGCCCAAGGGCTTCTTCCGCATCGACCACCTCACGAACAACGTGATGAACGGCGAGATGGCAAGCACCGCGGGGTTCTACGAGACGATCTTCGGCTTCACGCAGGTGCGCTACTTCGACATCCGCGGCGTGCACACGGGGCTTCAGAGCTTCGCGCTGCGCAGCCCCTGCGGGAGCTTCTGCATCCCGATCAACGAGGCGAAGGAAGAGCGCTCGCAGATCAACGAGTACCTGCGCGAGCACAAAGGACCCGGCGTGCAGCACATTGCGCTCCAGACGCTCGATATCCTCGGCTCGCTCGAGAAGCTCGAGGGCGCGCCCGTGGAGTTCCTCGACATCGAGCGCGACTACTACACGACGGTCTTCGACCGCGTGAAGGGCGTGAAGGAAGACCGCGCGAGCATCGCGAAGCGCCACGTGCTCGTCGACGGTGACGACGAGGGCTACCTGCTCCAGATCTTCACGAAGAACCTGCTCGGCCCGATCTTCTTCGAGCTCATTCAGCGCGAGAACCACCATGCCTTCGGCGAGGGAAACTTCGGCG
>CAIOHM010000494.1 GCA_903858055.1 uncultured delta proteobacterium | reverse complement strand
GCTCGCGAGCACCGATCCCGTGGCGATCGACGCGGTGGGTTGGGAGATCGTCGAAGAGCATCGCAAGGCCGCGAAGCTGCGCACGCTCACGGACGAAGGCCGCGCGCCCGCCTACATCAAGGCCGCCGCCGACCTCGGGCTTGGCATCGCGGATCGCGCCAAGATCGAACTCAAGGAAATCAAGGCGTAGTTCGTACGCGAAGCGATCGCCCGCGGGGCGGTCTCGAGGCTGCTGCGCGCTCGCCAGCGGCTCCTTCGCATGCTAGCCGCTTCGGACCTCGTGTCTCGCCGATTCCTCGTCCACACCTTTGGCTGCCAGATGAATGCGCACGACTCCGAGCGCATGGCGGAGGTGCTCACGGGCGCCGGCTGGGAAGAGGCCACGGCGCTCGAAGGCGCGGACCTCATCGTCTTCAACACCTGCAGCGTGCGTGAGAAGGCGGAGCAGAAGCTGCTCTCGGAGGTCGGCAAGCTCAAGCCGCTCAAGGAGCGGAACCCCAAGCTCCTCATCGCCGTCGCTGGCTGCGTGGCCCAGCAAGAGGGCCAGAAGCTCCTCGACCGCGTGGAGCACCTCGACATCGTCCTCGGCCCCGACAACGTGCCCGAGCTGCCGGCGCTCCTCGAAGAGGTCGAGCGTGGTGGCATGGCGCTCGCGCGCACGGAGTTCGATCTCGAGAACCCCAAGTTCCTCGCGGCCTCGGGCGCCTCGGCGTCGGTGACCGCGTACGTGACGACCATGAAGGGCTGCGACGAGCGGTGCTCCTTCTGCATCGTGCCGACCACGCGCGGACCCGAGCGCTACCGTCCCACCGAGGAGATCCTCGGGGAAATCGGTCGCCTTGTCGGCGGCGGTACGCGCGAGGTGCTGCTCCTCGGCCAGACCGTCGACAGCTTCCGCGACCCGGCGCTCCCCCCGCCGGCGAGCGACGATCCCGACGAGTCGCAGTTCCCCGAGCTCCTCCGCCGCATTCAAGCCGCGAACCCGAGCCTCGCGCGCGTGCGCTACACGAGCCCGCACCCGCGGCACCTCACGCCTTCGCTCGTGCGCGCCCATGCCGAGCTCGAAGTCCTCGCGCGGCACGTGCACATGCCCGTTCAGTCGGGCTCGAACCGCATGCTCCGCCGCATGATTCGTCGCTACACGCGCGAAGAATACCTGGCCCGCGTGCGCTCGCTGCAGAATGCACGGGCCCACCTCGGCGAGCGCATCACGGTCTCGACGGACCTCATCGTCGGCTTCCCGGGCGAGACCGAAGACGACTTCGCGCACACGCTGAGCCTCGTCGAAGAGGTCGGCTTCACTTCGCTCTACGCGTTCAAGTATTCGCCGCGCCCGGGCACGCCTGCGCTGAAGCTCGGCGACGACGTGACCGAGGCGCAGAAGAGCGAGCGCCTCACGAGGCTCCTTGCCCTCGCCGACACGCTCGGCCAAGCCCACCTGAAGGGGCTCGTCGGCACGCAAGCCACCGCGCTCCTCGAGGGCCCTTCGAAGAACGATCGTCGAGGAATCCCTGGAACTCGTCTCTTCCAAGGCCGCACCGAGCGCGCCGAGATCGTTCACGTTCCCGTGCCCGAGCACGTCGACGCGACGGGGCTCCTCGTGCCCGTGGCGATCACCGCGGCGCACAAGCACTCGCTCGAGGGAGAGGCCCTCGACGCGCGCATCTTCACCGATCACGTCTCGAGCGGTCTCGGTCGCACGCTGCGGCGCCGCCTTCCGGTCGTGGGCCTCACCGAAGGCGAATCGCCATGAGCTTCTACGCGTACAAGGGCGTCCGGCCCCGCATTGGCAAGAACGTGTTCGTGGCGCCGACGGCGGTCATCATCGGCGACGTGGAAATCGGCGACGAATCGAGCGTCTGGTACGGCACCGTGCTCCGCGGCGACGTCATGCCGATCCGCATCGGCAAGCGCACGAACATCCAAGACAACTGCCTCGTGCACGTGACGAGCGAAGTCGCGGGCACCGTCGTTGGCGATGACGTGACCGTCGGCCACTCGGTGATCCTCCACGCCACCACCGTCGGTGATCGTGCGCTCGT
>CAIOHM010000493.1 GCA_903858055.1 uncultured delta proteobacterium | reverse complement strand
GGCCGTCGCCGTCGATGTCGGCCGCGGTCGCCTCGGTCAAGACGCCGCTGCGCCCCGGGGGAAGCGCGAGGCGCACCGTGCGATCGACCACGCCCGCCGTCACCGGGCACGCTGAGGCGTCGCTGGAGTCGAAGAAGTGAGCTTCGCCGGCGCTTTCTGGTCCGCTCCCGAGGATGACGACCAGCTCTTCGCAAGGCGAGGCCTCGACGATGTTCGCGCCGCCCACGAACACGATGTTCGTGCTCGTGGAATCGACGCGCTTCACGAAGCCGCCGCGTGCCTCGCACGGCGAGATGTCGGCAGGATCGGCCGCTTGCCAGCCCGCACCGACGATCACGCCCGCCGGCGTCTTGCTCGCAAACGAGAGGCCGTCCCGTACGACGCCCTTGCGCCCGAGTTTGCGGCGCAAGACCGCCGCGTGCGTGACGTTCGCGACGACGTTGCTCGCGACGCCCTCGATCGTGACCGCTCCAAAGCGCGCGTCGGGCTGCACGGTGCCGCCCTGGTCGCGGTGAACCATGGTCACGCCCGTCGCGATGGGCGCGAAGATCCCGAAGCGGGGCGTCCCTGCAGAGGCCTCGGACCCGAGGGTCTTCGCGGACCGCGGCGGCACGGGCCACTCGGGAATGCGCCGCGGCGCGACGTCGGTCATGATGCGATTCGACGGGATCTCGAAGAAGAAGCGCGTCGCGTCGAGAGCGTTGTAGCTCACGAAGGTCTCGAACGAGCCGTCGCCGTCGGTATCGGCCAGGTCGATGTTCGTGGCGGTGACGCCGTCGATGACGCGAACGGGCGCGCCGAAGGCCGATGTCTCGCGCACGCAGATGCCTGTACCCTGCACGCATGTACTGCCCGTGGGGCAGGGCTGCGAGGCCGCGCAGACGAAGCGGCAGGCGCCCGGCTTGCCCGGCGGATGGCAAACCTCGGGGTTCGGTGTGAGGAGGTCGCAGTCCTCGCCGTCGTCCTCCACGACGCCGTTGCCACAGACGCCGGCCGCAATCGGCGAGAAGTCGGCGCAACCGGAGACGAACAGCGAGAGCGCGAGGGCGAGCGTGGACGCGGTGGCGCCCTTGGCGAGGCTGGGGCGTGTCGTGTCGGCCATGGGCGTTCGTGCGGCTTATTCCAGGGGATTCACGAGGTCGGAGTGCACTTCACGCTTCGAGCGCTTGGTCTTCGGCGGCGACGCCACGTTCGGGCCCGCGTTTTTCGCAGGGTCCGCCTCGAGCGCCCACTCGATGCGCATCGCCTCGCGGACGACGATCGACTCGCTTCGCGTCTTGAAGCCTGCGTCTTTCGCTTCGATGCGAACACTCCGGCCGGCCGCGACCTCGACGCGCGCCTCGCCCTCGCCGACCGCGTCGCCGTCGAGGAAGATCTTCGCGGTCGTTGGGGTCACGGCGAGCTGCACGACGAACGAGCTCGGGGCCGCCGGTACGCCCGAAGGGGGGGACGCGGGCGCGTCGACGGCCGGGGCGACCTGCGACGGGGCGAGCGTGGGCGCGGCGTCGCTCGCGAGTTCGTGAGGAGAGCCGATGCGCCAGCTCGCCAAGCCCGCGAGGACGACCGCGAAAAGCCCGAACGCATAGGTGGCCCGCGATCGCCGTATGGGCTCGGCGGCGAGGAGCGCCGAACGCACGGTGGACCGAAGGCGTGAAGGCGTGTTCCCGGCGCTCGAAGCGCCCGGGCTGCGCGCCTCGAGCATGAACCCCACGCAGGCCCGCTCGGCGATCTCGGTCAACGCGTCGATCGCCTCCGACGCACGCGCGTAGCGGTCGTTCGGGTCCTTCGCGAGCATCTTGAGGACGGGCTTGTCGAGGGCCGAGGGCAG
>CAIOHM010000492.1 GCA_903858055.1 uncultured delta proteobacterium | reverse complement strand
GGCCCGTTACGGCGAGGTTGAGCGCCGGGCCAGCGGAGGTCGCCAGGACCACGTCGCGGTGGAAGAACATCGGGGCGAGCACGAAGAGGTTCTTCACCCACTGATGCGGCCGCAGCATGCGCACGAGCTCTTTCGCGCGGGGTTTCCCAGCGGAAACCACACCACGAGAAGGAGCCGAGGCCGCACCGTCCGCCATGGCCTCGGGCTCTAGCAGGTCCGGTGAAATTCGGGAAATCCTCCGCGAAGCGGGCGCCGCCGCAATCGCGGGCACGAGCTGGGCCGCGGGAATACGCCGTCGAGTTCGCGGAAGCCGGCGTCGCACTTCGGGGCACGAATCCCGCGTCACACCCTGGTAGCCTCCCCTCGCCCCATGCGCCTCTCACGCTTTGCTCCGTGCTTCGCCCTCGCGTCGTGCCTGCTCTCCACGCGCGAGGTGCATGCAGAAGATCCGACGCACGAGGCGCTCGCACACCGCGTGCGCGAGCTCGGCACCACGCGCGGCCCCGCGATGGCCGTCGCAGCGCAGCAAGTCTGGGCGGGCTGGAGCCTCGACGGTACGGGCGTCGCGGCGCGCGCGCTCAAGGCTGCGGCCATGGACCCGACGCGCGACCCCTACGAGCGCGCGTACGCGCAGTGGCTCACGGTCCTCGCGCGCCGCCGCCTCGGCGACACGACCGGCGCCGAGCGCCTCACCCACGAGCTCGCCTACGCCGACGACTGGATGGTGCTCGGGCCCTTCGAGAACCGAGAAAACCAGGGCTTCGACGACGTGCTCGTCCCCGAGCTCGAAGAGGGTCGCCCCGTCGCCGTGAGCCGCACCTTCTCGAGCAAGGGCAAGCTCTTCGGCTTTCGCCACGTGGACCGCGCCGCCCCCTTCGGCGCGCTCGACTTCAGCGAGCTCGACGCCTCCGAAGGCGGCGCATGCTGGTACGCCGTCGCCCGCGTCAAGAGCTCGGGCGGCGCGGCCTTCGACGGGCGCGTGAGCCTCGGCACGTCGGGCGCGGTGAAAGTGTTCGTCGATGGGACGCTCGTGGGCAGCGACGCGGTCGAACGCGGCCTCGACCCCGAGCGCCACGCCTTCCCGCTCCACGTGGAACCCCAAGGGTCGCGCCTCGTCGTGAAGATCTGCCATCGCAGCGCGGCACCGGCGCTCATGCTGCGCACCGCCGACGCGGAAGGACGCCCCAGCGCGAAGGTCACGCTCGAAGGCTCGCCCGAGATCGCGCTCGCGGCGAAGAAGACCGCAGGCCGCGGGGCGGTGAAGCCCGATGCCGGGTTCCTCGCACGCCTCGAAGCCGCCGCGCCACGCTCCATGCAGGATACACGCACCCTGCGCAGATACCTCATGCTTACGGGCGGCGATGATGCGCGCGGGCTGCGGCTGAGAGACCTCACCGACAAGCTCCTCAAGGAGAGCCCTGCAGCCGACGATGCGATCGCACGCGTGATGCTCGCGGGCACGCGCGCCGAGCGCCAGGAGCTCTTGGCGGAAGCGGCGCGCCTCGCGAAGACACCAGAAGACTTGCTCGAGGTCGATCTGCTGCGCATCGAGCTCCAACGCACGGGGCTCGCGCCAAGCGAAGCGCTGCCAATGGCACGCGCGCTGCTCGCCCTCTACCCCGACGACGCCCGCGTGATCGGAGCCCTCGCGGACGTGGAGGCCCAGCTCGGCCTCGGGGCCACCGCGGCCGAGCGCCTCGCACGCGCGGTCGAGCGCCACGGGCCCGTACCTCTTCTCGTCGAGGGCGCCGCGGGTCACTTGGCAAACGCCGGGAGGCGCGAGGAGAGCGCGCGCATGGTGCTCCTCGGCCTCGCACGCGCGAACGACCGCCTCGCGTGGCATCGCGAGCGCCTCGCGTGGGCTCTCGGCGCCGGTGAGCGCGAGGTCGCGCGCGGACTCATCGACCGGATCGACGCCATCACCGGACAGAGCCCGAACGTCGCCATCGAGCTCGCGGTCGCCGAGCTGCGCGTGGGGAATGTCGCCGCGGCGCGCGATCGCCTGGCCAAGGCCGCCGAACGACGACCGACCGACGCGCGCTTCTGGGTCGCCCTCGCAGACCTCGAGCTCGGCTCCGGGCACCGTGAAGAAGCGATCGCCGCGCTCGAGCGTGGCGCCGAAATCGCCCCCGAAGACACCGCGTTGCGGCGCCGCCTCGAAGCCCTCACGCCGGCGGGCGGACACGAAGACGAGACCTACGCGAAGCCCGAAGGCGAGCTACGCCGGCTCGCAGCAGCGCCCCGCAGCGGGCCGCGCCGGACCCTCGCGCGCGTGCACGTGACCACCGTGTACCCCACCGGTCTCACGGCCGCCTTCGACCAAGTGGCGTTCCAGCCGCTCACCGAGGAGGCGGCGCTCGAGGCCCGTGAGTACTCGTTCGGCTACGACGCGGCACGCCAGGTGGTGCAGGTGCGAAGGGCGCGCGTCTTGAGGCCCGACGGCACGAGCCTCGAGGCCGTCGACATCGCGCAGGCGAACACCGACGATCCCTCCATCGCGATGTACTCGAGCCAGCGCGCCGTCATCGTGCACTTTCCACGGATCACGGCCGGCGACATCGTCGAGGTCTCCTGGCGCACCGACTCGCTCGGCGGCGACGAAGCGCTGCGCGAGGCGTTCGGCGAGACGTTCGGCCTCCAAACGCTCGACGCGACGCTCGCGAGCGAGTGGGTCCTGCGCCACCCGATCGCGCGCCCGATTCGCGTGACCACGATGGGCCCTCACGAGGTGCGGCTCGAGGAATCGCTCGAGGGCGAGACGCGCGAGGTGCGCGTGTGCGGCGAGAACCTCCCGGCGGTCACCGCCGAACCCAGCGGCCCGCCCTACG
>CAIOHM010000491.1 GCA_903858055.1 uncultured delta proteobacterium | reverse complement strand
GGCCGCTGCGAAGCCTGCGAAGAAGGCCGCTGCGAAGAAGGCCGCTGCCAAGCCGGCGAAGAAGGCCGCTGCGAAGCCTGCGAAGAAGGCCGCTGCGAAGCCTGCGAAGAAGGCCGCCAAGAAGGCCGCGAAGAAGCCTGCCAAGAAGGCGGCTGCTCCCGCTGGCCTCGTCGGCGCTCCGTCGGCCCAGGGCGACGAAAGCGAAGAATAATCCGACCGGGTTATTTCCTAGCAAAACGAGAAGAGGCGGCCGCTTGGTCGCCTTTTTTCATGCGCTCCGTCCCTGGCGGATCCCCCCTCGCTGCACGCCAGCGTGGGCGGAAGGGGGCACAAAAAAACGACCGGGCCCGCGGGCTTCGGTCGTTTTCTCGTTGACGAGAGCGCTACTTTTTTGAAGGCGCGCTCGCCTTTAGGAGCCCGTCGAGGTTGCCCACGCGGTTGCCGAGCATGCGTGCCATGGTCTTCGATATGTCGCGACCGGACCGCTGCGCGAGGAGCGTGATGTCGAGGGCGACCTGGCTCGTGGTCACTTCGGCGATCGCCTTGGTCTCGGAGACCACGCCCGTGTCGCGTTCATGGCCCTCGGCCGAGGCGACGAGGGTGATGCGATCGTCGGCGATGACCGCGAGGCGGTGCTGCCAGAAGGCCTCGAGGTCTTTTTCGGCGAGGCCGTAGGAGAAGACTTCGCCTGGAAATGCGCTGAGCGATGCGTGCGAGAACGCCACCACGAAGACGCCGCGTTTCTCGGCCTCGCGCAGCGCGGCCTCGAGGCTCGAAAGCTCGCGCGGCCAGCCGCTCACGATCAGCACGGATTCCGCGCGGCGCACGACCGAGGTCGCCTCCTCGAGCACGCGCGCGTAGCCGTGGACGCTGAAGGCGTCGGGCACCGGCGGTGTGACGTCGAGGCGCGCGATGGCCGCCTCGAGCGCCGTGACCGAACCCTCGAAGCGCTTGCGAAGCAAGGCCACGAGGTCCGCTGCGGGCGAGGGCACGAAACGCTCGGGAGTCCCGGGAATCGAGCGGGCAGCGCCGTCTTTCACGAGGCGCCGGAGCACGCCGTAGACCGCCGAGCGGGGGATCTGCGCGCGCACGCCCACCTCGTACCCGGTCGCGGGGGCGTCTTGGAGGAGGGCCTCGTAGGCCCGCGATTCGTTGAGGCTGAAGCCAAGCGCTACGAGCGCTGCTACGACGTCGGACTCGCTCATCGCGGTGCACTATTCCATGGTTCGGTCCAAAAGCGTCACGTTCCTTTGCGTTACGTTCAGTTTCCCGCTCGCCCTGGGCGCGTGCGCGGACGACGGCGCGGGGATCGCAGCCCGCTGTGGCGCGATCGAAGCCGGCGGATGCCCTGGAAATTCCCTGGAAGGATGCGCAGACGAGGCGTGCGACTTCGTGGCCACTTGCGCGGCGGCGAGCGGACGCTGGGTCTCCGTGGCGACGTGCCCGGCGCGCGCGCGTGACGCGGGCGTGGGCGCGGGCGGGGGCGACGACACGGGCACAGGAGACGCGGGCGCAGCGGGCCACGACGCCGGCTCGAGCACGGGCGGGTGTCCTCCGCTCCAGGCGCCGGACTGCTCGGAGGCGACGCGCGTGGCCTGCGGCGCGGGGTGCTGCGGCTGTGAAGACGTTTTTCGCTGCGAGGGCGGCGGCTGGGTCGATCTCGGTCCCTGCGTTCCGTGAGGAAAACGCCTGGTGAAACGACGCATGGCGGCGCGCGTCTCCGCCCACGTGTGGCGCGCGCAGGAACGTCGCGTTGACGCGAGCCGATTCGGGTCTAGGGTCTGCGGTCATGAGCAGCACGCCGGGTGATTCCCCCGAAGGCCCGTTCACGAACGAAGGCGACGCGAGCGCCCCGGCTCCACGCGCGGCGGCGGCGCCGAAGCGGAACGTGGGCCTCGTGGTGGGCCTCGTGATGGCGGCCTCGGCGCTCGCGGGCTTCGTGCTCACGGGCCTCGGCGAGGGCGCGCTCTACTCGAAGCCCGTCGACGAGCTGCTCGCGAATCCGGCCAAATTCGCAGGGCGCCCGGTGCGCGCCGAGGGCAACCTCGTGCATGGGTCCATCGAGCATCGCGAGAGCCCCTGCGAGTGGCGCTTCGTGATCGAGAAGAAGGGCGCGAAGATGCCCGTGCGCTACCCGCAGTGCATCGTGCCCGACACCTTCCGCGACGTGCCCAACATGGACGTGGGCGTCACCGTCGAAGGTCAGGTGCAAGGCGACGGCAGCTTCCTCGCGACGACGGTGCTCGCCAAGTGCCCGAGCAAGTACGAGATGCAGGAGCGGCAGCAGAAGGGCGAGCAGATGCCCCACGCGCCGCCGGGCGCCGGCAGTTTTTGAGCCTGATTTTCCCGCGCGCATGACGCGTGCGTGCCGTGTGGGGTCGCGTGTGCATCACGCGCGGAGAAGGTGACGCGCCGCGCGCCGCAGGGATACACTCGCGCGCATGGCCACCAGCGCGACGAACGCCCCGCGGCGTCAGGGCGGAAGAGAAGAACTGCGAGCCTCGCTCCTCAAGACCTACCTCTTGCGCCTTCGCGCGGAGCGGGGCGAGCAAGCGGTGCGCGACCTCCTCGCGCGCGCGGGCGTCGATGCCTGGCAAGTCGACAACGAACGCGGCTGGCTCAGCGCGGACACGACGAAGCGCGCGCTCAGGGAAATTGCTGATGTTCTCAGCGAAGACGGCCTCCGTCACCGCGGCAGCTGGGCCATTCACTCGGAGGCGCTCGGCACGCACGTGCGCATGCTCCGCGTCGCGAAGGAGCCCATCGACGCGTACCGCTACCTCGCGAACAACGCGAAAGAGGTCACGCGCGTCGCCACCTGGGAACTCGAGGAGCTGCCCGCGCCCGCGAAGAACGAGGTCGAGGTGCGCCTCACCTACCGCCCGCGCACGGACAACATCGACGAGCTGCCCGAGGACCTCGACGGACCGGGCGAGGAGCTCTTGAGCGCAGCGCGCGAGGGTGAACTCGCATCGTTTCCAGTGATTTGGGGCCTCGCCGAGGCGAAGGTCACGCGGGAGCAGGCCCCTGCCTCGCCGGCGGATCCCACCGTGTACCGTGTGCGCTACTCGCTCGTCGCGAGCTCGGGCGTCACGGCGAAGGTGCCCGCGCCCGTCTTGGGTGCTGCCTCCGGTGTGGCCGCGCTCGGGGCCCTCGTCGGGGTTGCTTCGCACTCGCCGCTTGGAGCCGCGGTGGCCGCGGCGGTCGGCGGCGGTGCGGGCTATGCGGCGGGGCTCCTCTACCAGCGCCTCGAGACCGAGCGCGCCGAGCGCCTCTTCGAAAAGAACCGCATCGCGGCCCTCGAGCGAGGCCTCGAATTGCGCGGTGATCTCACGAACATGCAGGGGGACCTCACGGGCGCGGTGCTCGGCGGCAAGTTCCGCATCGGCCGCAAGCTCGGCAGCGGCGGCATCGGCGTCGTCTACGCGGCAGAGCACACGACGCTCGGGCACGAGGTGGCCATCAAGGTGCTCCGTGGCGCGGCTGCGAAAGACGGCAGCGAGATCGCGCGCCTGCGCCGCGAGGCGTACATTCAAGTGAGCATCGAGCACCCGAACGTGGTGCGCGTGGTCGACCTCGACCAGATGCCCGACGGCAGCATCTACCTCGTCATGGAGCGCCTCGTGGGCCGCTCCCTCGCCGACAAGCTCTCGCGGGAAAACGTGGTAGCTCCCGGCTTTGCGGTGCCTGTCTTCATTCAGGTGTGCCGCGCGCTCTACGCCGCGCACAAGAAGAACATCGTCCACCGCGACCTCAAGCCGGGCAACGTCTTCCTCTGCGACGACGGCTCGGTGAAGGTCCTCGACTTCGGCATGGGCAAGCTCACCACGGCCGAGGCGCTCACGCAGCAGGGCTACACGCTCGGCACGCCCGAGTACATGGCACCGGAACAGTGCATCGGCGGGGCGGTCGAGGCGCGCACGGACCTCTACGCGCTCGG
>CAIOHM010000490.1 GCA_903858055.1 uncultured delta proteobacterium | reverse complement strand
CGTGCGTGCGACCCCCCGTCGACCGATTTCGTCCCTCCGGCCGCCGCTCGTCGCCGCAACCCGGCGCGATCCGCATCGCGACCTCCCGCACGGAAACGGAGCATGCTGGGGCCCCTTCGCAGCGACGACGCCCGCCGCCCCGCCTTCGCGTGCTGCGCGCCTCTCCAGCTTTTCGCCGTCGTTCACGCGCCCGCAGCGACGACGCCCGCCGCCACGCCTTCGCGTGCTGCGCGCCTCTCCAGCTTTTCTCCGTCGTTCACGCGCCCGCAGCGACGACGCCCGCCGCCACGCCTTCGCGCGTTTCTCGTGGCGCGTGAGCCGCCCGCCGGCGTTCGTCCTCAGACTGCGGTGGGGGGCACGGGCTCGTGGATCTCCTCGAGCAGCCAATAGGTCATCGTGGGGCCGCGGCCCTTGAGGTCGACGACGCCGCGCGGCTCGAAGCGGAACCCGCTCGAGAGGAGCTCGACCACGTCTTCGGAGACCTGCACGCGCCCGGGCGATCCCTGGCTTTCGAGGCGGCTCGCGATGTTCACGGTGTCGCCCCAGAGGTCGTAGAGGAACTTGTCTTTGCCGATCACGCCCGCCACCGCCGGGCCCGCGTGGAGACCGATGCGCATGCGGAGCTCGTGCCCGACGTCGAGGCGGTCGAGCGCCTCTTGCATCTCGAGGGCCGCGCGTGCCGCCCGTGCCGCGTGGTCTTCGCACGGGTGGGGCACGCCCGCGACCGCCATGTACGCGTCGCCGATCGTCTTGATCTTCTCGATGCCATGGCGCCGCATCACGCCGTCGAACGCGACGAAGACCTGCTCGAGCACCCGCACCACCTCGCGGGGGGGGAGTGCGGCCGCAAGCGCCGTGAATCCCACGACATCCGCGAAGATCACGCTCACCATCGCGTGCGCGTCCGCGATGTCTTCATCGCCTGCCATCATGCGCGCGACGATCGGCGCGGGGAGGGTCTTGAGCAGGAGCTCCTGCGATCGCTTTTGCACGTTCCGCGCAACGGCGGCTTCCATCGCCGCTTGCTGGCGCTGGCCGAGCTCCACCGCCATCGTACCGAAGTTGTGCGAGAGCGAGTCGATCTCGTCGATGCCCACGCGCTCGAGCGTGCTCGGCGAGAGGTTCGTGCCGAGCATGGCCGTGCCCTCGGAGAGCCGCTTCAGCGGAGCGGCGATCGCGCGCGCAAGGTGCGAAGAACGCCGCAACACCGCGAGCATCGTGAGAGCGCCCGCCCCCACGACGATGATCACGAGCACGCCGAACGTGAGCAGCGCGCGGCGACGGTTCTCCGCGAGCGGCGCAAGGAGCTCTTCCTTCGGTGTGAAGATGAAGAGGCGCCAACCGGTCTCGCGGAGCACGCCGTGGGTCGCCACGAATTCGCGACCCGCGAGCTTCAGGTCTTCCGCCTCGCTCGGCGCCTGTGGTGCGAGCGCACGCGCGAAGAAGTCGCGCGCGGCCGCGTCCTGGCTCCTGGAGACCTGAAATTCCTCTGGCTTCATCGTCTC
Organism: uncultured delta proteobacterium; assembly: GCA_903858055.1. Taxonomy (GTDB): domain Bacteria; phylum Myxococcota_A; class Polyangia; order Polyangiales; family Polyangiaceae; genus CAIQDA01. The sequence goes on along the minus strand of CAIOHM010000490.1, from coordinate 10,395 downwards.
GCGATGCACGGCTTCGCCGCCGTAGTCGTGCGCCTGGAGCTCCTTGAGCCCGAGCACGGGTTCGAGCTTTGGGCTCATGGCGAGGATCTGGCCGCTGGCGCTCGTAAGCATCGCCGCGCCGCCGGCGGCCAGCGGGAGATCGACCACACTCTGCACGAGCTTGGCGATGGTGACGTCGATACCGGTGACGCCCGCGACGCGCCCGGCGTGGCGCACGGGCACGGCGCAGGAGACCATCCACCCTTGGCGAGCCGGGTCGAGGTAGGCGTCGGTCCACTTGGGAATTCCCTCGGGATCGTGCTTCTCGTCCGCCACGTAGTAGAAGTTGAATTCACGCCAATCGAGGGTCGGGTCGAACTGCGACCACGCCTCGTCGATGAACGGCAGGTAGCGGTTGAAACTGTCGGCGCCGTTGAAGTACACGGCCTCAATCGTGTTGGGCATCGAGGCGAGCACGGAGCTCATGAGCGGATCGAACGCCTCGGTGACTTCCGCGAAGCGGGCGCGCTCGGGGGTCAGCGGCGAGAAGCGCGGGTAGCAGACGCTGCCGCCGCCGTTCTTCACGGCCTTGTAGCTGACGCCGTTCTCGGCCGTTTTCAGGGTGATCGGGCCCCAAGGCGGCGGGTGGAGCTCCGGGTGCGCGAGCACGTCTTCTTCGTCCCGCTGGAGCATGCGCGCGTAGGCAGCGATGCGCTCGAAGGGGTCGTTGCGGATCTCGGCCTCGCGCGTCGTGATCTCGATGAGGCCGCGCTTCGCCTGATTCACGACCGTGTCACGCGTCTTCGCTGCGATGAACGTGCCCGCCACGCCCGTGACGACGATGCTGAGCACGAGCACGCCCGCGAGCCCCGCAACCACGACGCTGCGGAAATTGCTCTGAAGCAAGGCGCGCAGGCTCGTTCGCCCGCTCGCGCCCGACGAGCGGAGCACGAACTCCTCGAGGGTCGCGCGCCGGGCCTCGCTGACGACTTCCTGTTCAACGGGCGCTTCGATGCGCGGGTCCTTCGGCATCACCAGCGAGTACCCGACGGCGGGCGTGCCGTCGAGGAGGCACGAAGGCGGCCGTGCTCACGCCCAGTACGCAGAATCTGCATCGCCGCGCGGTGCACACCGGCATGCCCCTGGGCGCGTCCGCTCAGCGCCGTCGGCAGACTTTCCCCGTGCCCGCGCTCGCGCCGCTGCAGCGGTATTCCGCGCGGCATTCCTCGTCTTTCGTGCAGCTTTGGAGGCAGAGCGTGAGCTTCGTGTCGACGCCGTTCACGGAGAAGGTGTCGCGGTCGCAGTAGCCGTCACTCGGGCACGTGTCGCGCTCGCCCGAGGTGCTGCAATCGGTGACGCAGAGGCCGCCCGGCTCGCCGGTGAGGCAACGCTGCCCGGCCGCGCAGGGGCTCGTGGCGCTGCAGGCGGTGCCGATGCCGCTCGGGCTCGAGCTGGAAGACCCTCCGCAAGCGGCGAACACGAGCGTGAAGACGACGAGAGAAAACGACGTGAGGCGTGCGCGCATGGTTCGAGTTTCGCCCGCCTTTTCCCTCGCCGCAAGGGCCCCGCGCGAACTCTTCGCAAACGATCCATCGAACCGCGCGCCGCTTTGCGTCATCGTAGCTCGCGACCGCGAGGACTCCATGCAGAGCGCTCCCTTCGAGAGGAACTTGGTTGGCATCACCGGCGCCACGGGCTTCGTGGGCATGTACCACCTGGCGTGCCGCGTGCGTGCGGGGCTCCCGACGCGCGTGCTCGTGCGCGGCTCCCACCCGTGGGCGAAGAGCCCGCCGCCGGGCGTGGAGGTGGTCGTCGGAGACCTCGACGACAAGGCAGCCCTCGAGCGATTTGCCCAGGGAATCGCCGCGTGTTTTCACTACGCCGCGCGTGCTTCCTTCCGCGCGCCGTGGGAGCAGCTCGAGCGCATCAACGTGCAGGGTACACGCAACGTCGCAGAGGCTTGCGCGAAGGCCGGCGTGGGGCGCTTCCTCATGTGCAGCACCGTGAGCACGATGATCCGGCCTGCGCACCTGCACGACGTCGACGAGAGCTGCTTGCCGGTCGACGACAACCCCGACGCGTACGGGCGATCGAAGACCCTCGCGGAGCGCATTGCGCTCGCGACCCACGAGGGCACGACCGTGGTGCGCCCGCCCTGGGTTTGGGGCCCCGGCGACACGAACAACCTCCCCACGGTGCTGCGCCCGGCGCTCAAGGGCATGTACCGCGTGGTCGACCAAGGGCGGCGCCGCGGCGAGCAGCTCCACGTGAGCACCTTCGTGCGCGAGAACGAGGCGCTCGTGCGGGACGATCGCGCGCGCGGCCGCACCTACTTCGCGACCGACAAAGAGGCGCGCACGATGCTGCACTTCGCGGAGATGATCCTCCGCGCAGCGGGCCTCCCGGCGGTGAAGCGCTCGATCCCCGGGTGGATCGTGCCGCTCTTGCACCGCCTCGATCAGCCGGTCTTCAAGGGAAAACTCAGGCTTTCGCCGGCCACGGCGGTGCTCGCGCGCTTCGAGCAAACCTTCTCCGACAAGGCCCTCCGCACGCTCGTGGGCGACCTCGAGGTGATGGGCGACGAGGGCTTCGTGGCGGAGCTCGGCGCATGGCTCGAGGCCATGGGCGGACCGAAGCGGGTGGTGCGAGGCCGCAAGCAGGGCGCGGACACGGAGCTCGTGGCGATGATCTGGCGCTGGCTCCTCGAGGAGAGCCCGAGCACGAAGGCCGTCGCCGCCGGCATGAGCGGGTGAGGCAGCGGTCGACTCGTGCTGTTGCACGCGATGCGCGCGACGCCCCGCAAAAGCAAGCGCGTATCCTGCGAACGAATCAATCGGGACACGAGCGGGTGGGGCCGGTCCGCGAGCGAAGGGTGTACGTGGGGTAGTGGTACGAGTCGTCGCGTTCGATGACGAGGCCCGCGCTGCAGCGTCGGCACACGTACGAGGTCACCAAGACCCCGTCCTCGTGGCGCGCTTCGAGCGCTTCGAAGATCGACGTGTCCGGGCCCTCGCCGGGCGCAAGCGCACGCGTGCACGGGCACTGCCCTGCGAGGGCCCCTGCGAGCGCGTCGATCGCCGCGTCCGCCTCCCAGCGCCAATCGCGGAGCGCGTTGATCGCGGGCAGCCTCGGGCGTGCGACACGTAGGCGTGCGAGGGCCTGGGCGTCTCCGAACGCGACGACGATCGCGAGGGCGAGCCGGCCCGTGCCCACACCGTGGCGCGCGTCCATCGCCTCGAGGAGCTGGAGCGCGACCTCGAGGCGGTCGGGCAAGGGGAGCGCGTCGAGCTTCGCGCGCGCGGCAGTCACCGTGGCGGGCGCGGCGGCGGGGAGCACGCGCAGGAGGTAGAGCGCCATCGCATGCGGGGGTCGCGGGCTCATGGTCAGCCCGCAGGGTAGCATGGCCATCCACCGCGACCGGTGTACCGTCACGGCATGGCTGCTCCCCGCGTGCGCGTCTTCCTCGCCCAGAGCCTCGACGGCTTCATCGCCGGCCCGAACGACGACCTGAGCTGGCTCCCGCAGCCGTCGCCGGAAGACGAGGACGACGGCGGCTTTGGGGCCTTCCTCGCCGAGATCGGCGCGCTGCTCATGGGCCGGCGCTCCTTCGACGTGGTCGCGGGCTTCGGCGGACCGTGGCCCTACGGCGAGCGGCCCGTGCTCGTGGCCACACACCGCGCGATCGAGGCCGACGTCCCTACCGCGCACGCGGTGGAAGGATCCATCGAGGCCATGGTCGATCTCGCGCGGGCGGCCGCGAAGGACAAAGACGTGTACGTCGACGGCGGCAACCTCGTGCGCCAGGCCCTCGACGCGGGCCTCGTGGACGAAGTGACCATCACGATCGTCCCCGTGGCCCTCGGCGCAGGAATTCCCCTCTTCGCAGGCGTCGCGCGGCGGCACCATATGGAGCTTCTGCACACGCGCACGCTCACGCACGGCATGGTGCAGCTCACCTACGAGGTCATGCGCTCGGAGGCGTGAGGGAAAGGTGCGTCGACACGTGGCGAGAGACCGCGTGTACGCCGTAGGGACGTCCGCGCGGCCCCGGCGTCGCTTCGGAGGGGCCCCAGACTTGCTCCGCTTCCGTGCGTCGGCCCGCGACTCGGATCGCGCCGGGTTCTCGTGACGTGGGGCGGCCGAAGGGACGAAAACCGCCGACGGGGGGTCGCTCGCATGGCGCGCGGCCGGGGCGCTCGGTCTCCGCAAGCTGCCCTCCTCCGCGATCGCCAGGCCCCGCGCCGCCGCCCTCACGACACGCCTTCGTGTCGCGTCGGCGCGTTGCCGTCGCGAGCGTCGGCGATCGCAGTCTTTTCGCAGCGGTTGACGCGCCCATGAGCTCAGCCGTGGTAGGAATCGGGCTCGATCTTCGTCGCCTTCCACCCGCGGAGTCACCATGGCGCGCACGAGCACGTACCTCAACTTTCTGGGCCGCACCGAAGAGGCGTTCACGTTCTACCGCGAGGTGTTCGGCGGCGAGTTCCTGCAGCCCATCCAGCGCTTCCGCGACGTCCCCGGCATGCCGCCGATGCCCGAGGCGGACCAAGCGAAGATCATGCACGTGGAGCTCGCGATCCTCGGCGGCCACGTGCTCATGGGCACGGACGCGCTCGAGTCCCTGGGGCAGTCGCTCACGATGGGCACGAACGTGCACCTGAACCTCGAGCCGGACACGCGCGCGGAGGCCGACCGGCTCTTCGCGGGGCTCGTGGCGGAGGGCGGCACGGCCAGCATGCCGATGCAGGAGATGTTCTGGGGCGCCTACTGGGGCAGCCTCACGGACCGCTTCGGCGTCCAGTGGATGATCAACTGCGCGGCGAAGGCCTGAGCGCGTCGCGCGCCCCCTTGCGTCCGGCGCGCTGGCGCGGTCTCCTCGCGCGGAGAGGTGACGCGATGGGCTCGAGGTTCCGCTCCGGGTGCGAAGGGTTCGTTCTGGCGTGCGTGACGGCGATCGGCTGCGCGAGCGAAGGGACATCCGGCTCCGGACCGAGCGACGCCGCGGCGCCTGTTTTTCCAGGCGACGCGAGCTTCCCCGCGGATGCGACGGCGGACGCGACCGCCGACACAGGCGCGCCCAGCTTCGACGCGGCGGGCCCCTTCGACGCCGGCGCGTGCCTCACCGTGGACACGAACGACGGCACGACCGCCGCAGCGGCGCTGACCACCGGATCGCTGGAGTGCTCGTTCGACGCCTCGAAGAAGCGGGCGTGGGCGGACGCCGCGACCTCGTGCGCCTCCCGCGGCCCGGGCTGGCGCCTCCCGACGAAGGCCGAGGCGCTCCGCATCCTCCAAGAGCCGACGCTTTGCCGCACGGGCGCGGACGCGAGCGCGGCGCCGATCGCGTGGATCACCTGGACGAGCACCTGCAACGGGCGCGAGCGCGTGTGGGTCGTGGGCGGGAGCGGGTCGGCCTCGGTGGGCCGCACGGATCTCGCCGCGAGCTTGGGCTTCTACGCGCTCTGCATTCGCTGAGAGTCGGGCTCGCCTCGTTCACGCGAGCCGCGCGAGCAGCTGCTCGAGGGAGAGCGCGGAGACCCCGGGCGCGAGGGTCGAGCCCGCCTCGGTGCGCGTGGCAGGGCGCGGGCCCGTGAGCGAGGACGCGCTCGGGAGCACCGCCGGACCCGCGACGACGCCTAAACAAGGATCGTTGACCAGCACTGATCGCTCGTCAAGGATCTTTGACTAGCACGGCACGCAGCGCCCAGGACATCCAAACCACGAGTTCCGCAGGCAGGCCCTCGAGCGGCCTGCGCGCGGGCCCCCGCATCGCCGGTCCGCCGCGATTTCGCCGCTACCCCGCCGCGAACTCGGCGAGGCGGTCGAAGAGGTCCGCGATCGGGAGCTGCACGCACGTGGGCGAGAGCGCGCGGCGCTCGCCGCCGAGCGTGACGAGGTGGAGCGCCTTCGCCGCCGGGAACTCCCGGGAAAACCGCGGTGGCGGCGCCTCGGCGCGGACGCCTTGGATGGCGAGCTTGGCGTCGAGGGCGAGGGCCGCGGGGTGGTCGCCAGGGCCGCGATCGGTGCGCGTGACCACGAAGTCGACCTCTTCGCCCTCCTTCGTGCGCCAGAGGTGCACCTCGAGGGGCATGCGCGCGTGGTCGATGGCGCGCTGGATTTCGCCGAAGACCAGGGACTCGAAGAGGTGCCCGGCTTGGGGGCTGTCGAGCATGGGGTCCGCGCTGCGCCACCCTTGGAGGCGCGTGGCGAGGCCCACGTCCAAGAAATGGATCTTCGGGGACTTCGTGAGGCGCTTCTCGAGGTTCGAGGCCCAGGGCGCGAGGCGACGCACGACGAGCATGCGCTCGAGCACCTCGACCCAGCCGCTCACCGTGGAGACCTGCACGCCGATCTTCGCGGCGAGATCCGCGTGGTTTTGCAGCTGCGCCGTGCGCCCGGCCAAAAAGCGCAAGAGCTGGAGGAACGCGCCGCGCTTCTCGATGCCCGCCGCCGCGACGATGTCCCTTTCGACGTACGTGAGCACGAAGTCGTCGAGGACCCGCGCCGGGTCGAGGGCACGATCCACGTAGAGCTCGGGCCAGCCGCCGCGCACGAGCGCCTCGATCGGAGCCTCGCGGGTGACGGCGCCCGCGCGCACGAGCTCGTGCACGGAGAGCGTATGGAGCACGTCTACGGTGACGCGCCCTGCGAGGGACTCGCGCACCTCCCGTTCGAGGAGGAGCTGATTCGAGCCGGTGAGCCAGGCGACGTCGATGCGGGCGGCGTGTCCCTCCCCGGAGCGGCGCGTGCGGCGCGCGGCGTCGACGGCGCGCTTCAGCTCGGGGAAGAGCGGCGGCGCGTACTGCACTTCGTCGATGGTGACCGGGGGCGCGTGCTGCGCGAGGAAAAGCGCCGGATCCCGGTTCGCGAGGTCGCGGGCGACGGCGTCGTCGAGGCTGACGTGCGCGCGCCCGGAGCCGAGCCGCTCGAGCAGCGAGCTCTTGCCGCACTGGCGCATGCCCCGGACGATGCGCACCGGCAGCGAGGCCTCCGCGGCCCAAACGGCCTCCAAATCCCGTGCGATCCAGACCATTTGACGATCTTAGTCCATTGGACTAACTTCGTCAAAGCGGCGCGGGAACGTGGCCGCGGACCGGCTTCGGCCTTCACCGTCGCCGCGCGCCCTTCCCTCGCCCGGACGCGGCTGCGGCGCGGGCAGGCACCTCGACGGCCGCGACGACGGGCGCCGTGGTCCCCGTGGTGCTCGCCGCCGTGCCGCCGTGCCGCGGCCCGGCCACGCGGACGCGCTCGTAGACCGCTTGCGCTTCCGCGAACGCGGTCGCCTCCTGGGCCCAGCGGAGCACGGCGCGCAGATGGGCGCGGTACGCCTCGGGCAGCGTGCGCCACGCCTGCAGCACCATGGCCTCCTCGGGATCCGCAGAGGCGGCCCCCAGTTCGCCCGGGCCCCGGGTCTTCGCCCGGGGTGACGGGGAGTCGGTTGCACGACGTGTCCACGGGCGCCCGTGCGCGCCCCTCACCCGCCCGCGGCGTGCAGCACCTTGAAGTCCTTCGCGGCCTGCCACGCGGTCGCGAAGGAGCACGCGGCGCGGCGCGCCACCTCCGCCACGGCGAGCCCCGGTTCTTTTTCGAGGATGGCCCACACGTCCGCCCGGAACGTGGGGCCCGTGCGCACGCGGCTCCGGTAGCCTGCGTGCCGGCGCACGAGCACCTCGGGGGAGAGCACGTCCGCCGCGCGATCGCGCAGCGTCCCTTGCGGCACGAGGAGCTTCGTCCCCGTGAAGCGCGGGTCCTCTCCGCGCCGCGCGATCTGGAACGCGGTGCCCACGGGCAACAGCTCGATCGGATGCCCCTGGTACACGCGCGCGAGTCGCTCGAAGCGCCGGTCCTTTCGGAGCCAATGCGCCACCGCCGCCCAGTAGCCGCGCACCCGCTCGGACGGGTGGCGGCGCACGAGGCGCACGAGCCGGTCGACGTTCACGTACGCGTGGTGCACGCCGAGCCAGGTGGTGAGCACGGAGAGCGTGCGCAGCGCGTCGCCGGTCATGCCCGCGACGGAGGCGAGCACGAGCGTCTCCTCGATGTCCGCCTCGGGCTCCGCCTCGCCCGCGAACACGAGGCCGATGCCGATCATCCGCGCCGTGAGGACAGCCGGCGGCGGAGACGCGAGCGGCTCCTCGGTGCGCCTAAACGCCATGACCGAGCCTCCTCCCGAGCTCCGCGAGCGACGCGCGCACGTGCGCGGGCCAGAGCTCGTTGCCGTCCTGCAGGTCGAGCCACGGCAGCGCCTCCGCGAGCTCGGCCGCAGACGGGGCGAGCGCCAGGCAGTCCTCGAGGTCCGTGCCGCGATCCGCGAAGGCGAACAGCTTGCTCTTCAGGAGATCGGCGCGGCCGAGCGTGCGGAGCAGGACCGCGCGACCGGTGAAGACGACCTCGACGCGGGCTTGCCAGCCGGGAGGCAGCACGTCGCCCAGCGACATGGGGCCGTTGTTGAGCCAATCGTCTTGCAGGTCCTCGCCCGCGGCTCGGCGCTCCGCCGCGAATGCGCGTGCAGCCTCGCGGACCGCAAGGGGCAGCTCGGGCGCGAGGATGTCGACGTCCTTCGTAAGGCGAGCGATCACGCCCATGAGCACGAGCGCCGAGCCGCCGATCACCACGGCTTCGAGGCGCAGGCCTCGCTGCTCCAGGTGATCGTCGAACGCTTGGACGACGGTCTGCGGCTTCATGATGGTATCGGTATTGACGATACATCGTAGCGCGGCCAACGGAGGGGTCAAGGGAGCAACGCGCGAGCGGGGTGCGGCGCGGATCGCCGCCGCCAGCGCTTCGAGGGCGCCGAGATCGTCGCGCCGTCCGACCGGCCCCCGTGCAGGTTCTGGCGTGATGCCGAGATCCATTGCTTGCACAGAGCGACGCGCAGCGTTGCTTTCCGCTCGTATCGGCTTTCGCGCTCGTTCGGGCGAAGACCGCGACGGGCGCCGAGCGCGTCGCCAAGTCGAGCAGGACCTCGTCATTTCTCGGGCGCTCGTCGAGCTGTTCTCGCGGAAGACGATCGCGAAGGCGCTCGCCTTCCGGAGCGGCACCGCTCTCGACGAGCTCCACCTCCGCCCCGCCGCGCGAGCCGGACACCGGGATACGTGCTACGCTCCGCTCCGTGGACTCCCTTCGTCGAGCCGACATCGAGGCCGCGCGCAGCACGTCGCTCGAAGAGAAGCTCGCGCAGGCGATCGAGCTGATGGAGCTGGGCATCGCGCTCAAGCGCGACCAGCTCCGGGCGCGTCACGCCGCGGCCACGCCGGCCGAGGTGGAGGCGATGCTCGCCCAGTGGCTCGAGGAGCCGCGGTGACGCCGGATCGCGTGGTCGGCCCGATCGCGCGCGCGCTCGAGGCGAGGGGGCGCCGCTTCGCGCTGGTCGGTGGGCTCGCGGTGTCGCTGCGCGCCGAGGTGCGCTTCACGCGAGACGTCGACCTCGCGGTCGTGGCGCAGGACGACGCGGACGTCGAGCGCCTCGTCCTCGATCTGCGCCGCGAGGGGTACGGCACCGTCGCCGTCGTCGAAGACGAGCGTCACGGTCGCGTCGCGATCACGAGGATTCGCTCGGGCTCCGGGGTCATCGTCGACCTGCTCGTCGCGAGCTCGGGCATCGAGGCGGAGATCGTCGGCGACGCCTCGCCCTTGTCCCTCGGGGGCACGTCGCTCCCGGTCGCGCAGGCCGACGACTTGCTCGCCATGAAGGTGCTGTCGATGCGCGAAGCGCGACTCCAAGACCGCATGGACGCCCTGAACCTCCTCGCGATCGCGCCGATCGACCTAGCGCGGGTCCGCGAACGGCTTCGCCTGATCACCGCGCGCGGCTACCACCGCGATCAAGATCTGCTCGCGAAGCTCGACGCCCTCGTCGCGCCGGCCCCGTGAGCCCTTCTCCGCGTGAGGCCGACGCGCGATGGCGCCCGCCCGCGCACACGCGGTACTCTGAGCGCGTGACCGCCCCGCACGCCTCGAAGCCCGCGCCTTTCGCCGTGTTCGCCTTCGCGGCGGCGCTCGCCTTCGCGCCGGTCGCGCCCGACGCGCGCGCGGCCGAACAATCGGACCCGCGCGTCGCCGAGTGGCTCGCGCAGCCGGGCGTGCGCGCCGTGGCCGTGGAGTTCTACGCCACCTGGTGCAAGCCGTGCATGGAGGCCATGCCCCGCTGGCGCGCGCTCGCGGAGAAGTACCATGACCAAGGCCTGCGCATCGTCGTCGTGAACACGCAGGATCCGGAGGGCGGCTGCCGCACGCTCGGCTTCACGCCGGACGCCACCGTGTGCGACCTCGAGGGGCAGATCGGCCAGGCGTTTGGGCTCCAGGGAAAGCTCCCCGCCGCGTACCTGTGGTCCTGGCAAGGGAACCTGCTCGTCGAGAAAGGACACATCGGCGAGGTCGAGCGCGCCCTCGAGAGGTACATGCGCGAGGCGCCGCGCG
>CAIOHM010000489.1 GCA_903858055.1 uncultured delta proteobacterium | reverse complement strand
GCCATTTCGAGGGTCGGCCAAAGGTAGTTCGGCTCTCGCGGACGGTAACGCTCTCGCGAGGCGCGTTCCTCGGCGTCCGCGGCCGAAACCAGCAGCGTCGCCGCGAGCAAGCCCCGCCACGCGGAGGGGTGCACGCGGCGCGGAGCGCGCTCAGTCACGGTGCTCGCGCACGCCGGCCACGAGCATGCCGAGGATGCCCCACGCGAGGAGTCCTACGAAGAGCGTCGCAAAGACGCTGCGCACGCGACGCGGCTCGAGCCCCACGTCCGGGAGGCTCGGCTGCGCGATGCGCTCGAGGTAGAGCTGCTTGCGCTGAGCGTCTGCGCGGGCTTGCTCGAGGGACGCGAGCGCGGTGGCGAGCTGCTTTTCGGCGAAGACCCGGTCCATGGCGACGCGCTCGTACTCCGCGGCCTTCTCGCTGAGGGAGGCGCGACCGCCGACGACCTTGGAAGTCTCCCCGGCGATCGCGCCTTGAATCGACGCGAGGCGCTTTTGGAGCGCCGGGAGCTGCGGGTTGTCCGGGCTCAAGGTCTTGACCTGCGTGATCTGCACCGTCGTCGCGATGAGCTCGTCTTGGAGCTTCGAGAGCCCCTGGAGCTGCATGGCCCCCTGCTTCTCGGGGTCGAGCACGGCGTTCTCGTTGCGGTACGCAGAGAGCGCCGCCGCAGCCTCGCGCGACTTGCCCTCGGCGAGCGCGACCTCACGCTGGGCGAAGTCGATCGTGTCTTTGCGTGCGCGTTCGTTCAGCTCGTTGACGAGCGCTTCGCCCATTTGGAGCAGCTGCTCGTTCATGCGGCGCGCGTCTTCGGCGTTGAACGCGTGGACCTTGAGCGCCGAAATCCCCGTCGTCGTGTCGAACTCGACGTTGATCATCTTCTGGTAGAATTTGAAGAGCGACTCCTGGCTCGCGTCGAGGCGAAAGCCGTCGAAGCGCGCGACGCGATCGACGCTCGTGCTCCCGAAGACTTCGCGGAGCGACTTCGCACCGTCGAGGCGCGCCATCGCGTCGCGCGACTTCATGTAGTCGTGCAGGGTGTACGTGTCGTCGGTCGAGCGCGAGAGCCCCGTTCCCTGAAAAAACGCCGAGAACCCCGTCGGCGCCTGCTTGTGCGCCGAGCGAACGATGAAGTGAGACTCGGAGATGAACACGTCCGACGCGTAGACGCCGTAATACGTCGCCGAGGTCGCCGTGGGGATGATGACCGTGAGGAGCGGGAGCCACGGAACGCGCGCGAAGAGACCGCGCAGCGACAAGGAGCGCGAGGACGCGGGCCCGTCGGAGTTCGCGGCGGGCGGCAGGGCTTCGGTCGTCAGTTCGGTATCCATCGCGGCGCGGGGGTCGATTCCCGCGGGGCGATACCACGGCTCAGCGGAGACGCCGCGCTTTTCGACGCGTCAGCGCAGGCGCGCCGCGAGGAGCAAGTCGGCGACCTCGCGCAGCACACCGGCCCCGCCGACCGTGGCACACACGTGGGTGGCGCGCGCACGGACGAGGCCCGCCGCGTCCGCAGGCGCAAACGCGTGCGCACACGCTTCGAACGCCGGGAGGTCGATGAGGTCGTCCCCGATGAACGCGGCTTCATGCGCGCGAAACCCGAGACGCGCGAGGCTCGCCTGCACCGCTTCGCCCTTGTCTTCCACGCCCAGGAGCACCTCGTCGAAGGCGAGCTCCACGAGCCGCGTGCGCGTGGCTTGCCCTGCACGCCCGGAGACGGCGACGACCCGCACCCCCGCCGCCTGCAGGATCTTCACCGCCGTGCCGTCTCGCACGTGAAAGCGCTTCAACGCCTCACCCTGGGCGTCGTAGTAGAGGCCCCCGTCCGTGAGCACGCCGTCGACGTCCGTGTAGACCACACGCACATCCGCGAAGCCCGAAGCGACCGCCTCAAGCTCGCCGCGGAGAAGGCGGCGCACGGCCTCGAGGTCCGCGGGCGTGTCGACACCCGGCCCCGTGGGCTCGATCTCGAAAGCGACCATGCGCTCGCCCGCGTGCAGGAGGCGCAGCTGCTCCAACGACTCGGCGAGCTCTTCGGGCGGCGGTGTGAGCACGGCGTAGCGCGCGAGAAGCTCGCGGCGGTACGCGTAAATCCCGACGTGCTTGAGGTAGCGCGCATGGGCCGGATTCCGCGCGAATGGAATCGGGGAGCGGCTAAAATAGAGGGCCTCGTCGCGGGCGCCCACGACGACCTTCACGACGCTCGCCCGCGCCGCCTCGTGCGCGTCGATCGCGTGAAAGAGGGTCCCGCAGGTCGCTTCCTCGCGCGATCGCATGCCCTCGACGAGGCGGGCCACGTCTTCCGGGCGCACGAGCGGCTCGTCGCACTGGAGGTTCACGTAGAGGTCGGCCTCGTGGCTCCGCGCGACTTCGGCCAGGCGATCGGTGCCCGTGGGATGCGCGCGCGAGGTCAGCACCACCTCGCCGCCAAAGGCGCGCACGGCGTCGACGATGCGCGCGTCGTCGGCGGCGACCAGGACGCCCGCGACGCCCGGCACGCGGGCAGCGGCCTCGTAGGTGTACTGGACGAGAGGCTTGCCCTCGATGAGCTGGAGCGGCTTTTCGGGCAGGCGCGTCGACGCGAGGCGCGCGGGGATCACGATGACCGTGCGCATCTCAGGTCTTCCGGACCGCGGCGTCGATCGCCTTGAGCTCCGCGAGGAGCCGCGGGAGCTCCGCGAAGGGGACCATGTTCGGGCCGTCGCAAGGCGCGGCGTCGGGGTTCGGGTGAGTCTCGAGGAAGACGCCCGAGACGGCGCCCGTCGCCACGGCCGCGCGAGCGAGCACCGGAGCGTACTCGCGCTGACCGCCGCTGCTCGAGCCGTTGGCGGAGGGGAGCTGCACCGAGTGCGTCGCATCGAAGACCACGGGGCACCCTGTGCGCGCGCGCATGATGGGCAGACCGCGCATGTCGACGACGAGGTTGCCGTAGCCGAAGCTCGTCCCGCGCTCGCACACCAGGAACTGCGGCGCTTCGATCCCCGCCTCGAGCGCCGCGCGGCGCGCCTTCGCGACGACCTGCTCCATGTCCCAGGGCGCGAGGAACTGCCCTTTCTTGAAGTTGACGGGCTTGCCGCCGCGCGCGACGGCT
>CAIOHM010000488.1 GCA_903858055.1 uncultured delta proteobacterium | reverse complement strand
CGCCGCTGCGCGCAGGAGAGCCTGGGCCGCCTCGGGCATCCGCGGGTCGGCGCCAAAGCCGTGCTCCACCATCGCCGCGACGAGAGCCTCTGCCTCACGACCGCCTTCCACGAGCCACGGCACCAGGGACGCGCGCACGGGCGAACGCTCGGCGCGGAGCGTCCGAAAGACGAAGCGCGCCGCCTCGCGCACCGCACCAGCCGCGAGGAGAATGCATCCTACACGCACCGCATCGACGCCCATGACCACGAGCTGATCGGCGATGAGATCCGCGGTCGGCACGCGACGCGCGATCATCTCGAGGAGCCCCGCGAGCGTGGCGGGATCGAGGCGCGTGCCTCGTGATTCCCACGCGGCGATCGCCTCACCGAAGGCGAGCGGGTTCACCGTGAGGGCGCCAATGAGCTCGGCCCAGCGCTCCGCGGCTTGGTCGACGAAGGCGGCGATCGTGTCGCGTTCGACGGCGCTCGTGCAGTGGAGGAGCAGCACGGTCTTGGCCCACGCCGCGTCGCGCGACTCGAGGAGCACGCGCTGCCCCCAGTCGCTCGTCCAGGGGCGCAGCGCCACGTTGCCGATCCACAGGAGCGGAGCGAACCGCCGCAGCACCGTGTCTTGGATGACCGGGATGCTCTCCCAACCGACGCGGTTGATGAGCAAAAAGTCACGGTAGCGCGAGGTCGGCACGCCGCGGGCGCCATGAAAGCCGTCGCTCGCGAGCACCCACGGGAGATCGCCCGCCTCGATGCACGCGCCGAGCGTGCAGAACGCGAGGTCGTAATTGATGTGCGCGTTCATGCCGAGGAGCATCGCCTGCATGACGTTCGGCGAATCCCCCTCGATCCGCGCCAAGGCGACGCCCCAGGCCCTGCAAATGCGCGGGTCTCCGGCGCGCCAAAGCTCGATCTGTGCGAGGTAGATCGCCACGAAGCGGCAGCACATGTCGCCGGCCCACGCCGCGTCTTCGAAGCGCCCCGCCTCGAGCGCCGCGAGCACGCGCTTCGAGAACGTGAGGTACGTGAGGTGAAAGACTGCCAGCCGATCGTTGCGGCGCGTGAGGTCTTCGAGGCTCTCCTCCATGCGCTCGACGAGCCGGCGAAAGTGAGTCACCCCGAAGCCGCCCGTCGGCGCCGGGGCCGTCGCGAACGCCAGGACCGGGATCGCTTGCGCCATGCGCCGCAGCTAGCAGCACGGGCGCGAAAGGTCGAATGCCTCGGCGGCGACGTGCGTCGGACGCTCCGTATGACGAGATGCACTCCACGCACATACGCTGTATGCGTATTTGCGCAAGGGCTGCGCCCTCCCCGCGTGGTGAACGGCCGCGCCCGTGGGGCACCGGCGATGGACACGGACCGATCCACCGCACCCCCGACCGGCGCGTCAACACGTGGTTTCTTCAGGTGATTCGCTTCGCCGACGCGCGCGCCGGGCTGGCACACCTCATGCACCTACACACAACGACACCCGCCACCGGAGACCCCGATGCCCTTCGTCTTTCGCCTCCCTGCCCCTCGCCGAACCGTCGCCGCCGCGACCTTTGCGCTCCTCGCCACGGCGAGCGTGGGCTGCGGGAGCCCGGCCGACGACGCGCTCGCAAGCGAAGACGACTTCGGTGTCGGCGAAGACGAGCTCCTCCGCAAGACCTCGGAGACCGGCGTGTGGGCCTACCGAGGACTCCTCCCGCGCCTCGACGACGCCGCGGTGACGGTCTCGCTCGCGGGCCACACGGCGCGCGTCACGGGGCTGCTCCCGACTTCCTTCGCCGGCACGCTGCCCTTCTACGCTGTCCGCGAGCCCGACTCCGTGCAACCTGCACGCACCCGCGTCACCGTCGTCTACCCGATCGCCACGGGCAACCCGAGCTCGCTCACGGAAGAGGGGCTCCCGGTGCGCAACGTCGAGGCTGGCACCTACGCGACGTGCGCCGGGACCATGAGCGCGACGACCACGGAGAAGGCTTCGTTCGGCGGGTTCCCGTTCGTGGAATACGTCTGCAAGCACCGCGAGGCCGACGGTCGTGTGCGCACGGGCATCGCGTTTCACGGGCCCATCACCGCCGCGAGCCACGAAGCCGGCGTCTACTGGTCGCTCCTCCGCGGTCCCGTCTCGCACGGGTGCAACCGCATGCTCGGCGAACACGTCCTCGAGCTCGCCCGCCTCATCGGCTTCGACGCCGGTGCGCGCGGAACGCCCGTCACCGTGGTCGCCGGCTTCGACGCCTTCCACGGTCGCGCCGTCGACGTCGACTACCCGGCCACCGGCTTCACGCGCCCGAACGCGGCGCGGAGCTTCGTCTTCCCGACCTGGCAAGCGGTCTCCGCGAAGAGCAACGGCTCGCTCACGGTCGACGACCCGCAATGGGCCTGCGAGGTCTCGCGCTGCGCGTCGATGCCGCCTCACCGCACGGACCCCGCGACCGGGGGCGTGAAGCCGCTCGCGCCGCGGTGCCTGCCGGGCTTCGCGAGCCTTTCCCTCCCGAGCGGCGCCGCCGTGTGCGCCTCTGCGACCGAGGTGCATGGGCCGTTCACGCGCGCCATGGTGGCGCAATCCGTGAACCTCAAGCTTGGTGCATTCGGCAAGTCGAGCGTGTGGCCCACGGCCGCGGCCCTGGCGCTTCGAGGTGCCGGCGCTTGCCCCCTTGGCGCAAGCTTCGACGCGCTCACGGGCGCCTGCACCGAGGGACACGAGGCGCTCGGCCCCTTCGCGCCGACCCTCGTCGCAAGCTGCGTCGCCGCCAGGAACTCGCGCGCCACCTGCGAGGGCCTACGCTGGAACCGCTGGGTGCTCGCCGACCTTCAGCGCCGCTCGGCCTTCACCGCGGCCACCATCGCGCTCCGCTGACCGCACGCGCGACGACACCTTTCGCATCGTGACGAGCGCCGCCCGCGAAGCCTGCGCCGGACTCACACGGTCGGGAGGCCGTCCTGGTTCCAAGCGATCATGCCGCCGACCATGTTGGTCACGTGCTCGAAGCCCATCGCGACGAGGGCCTCGCCCGCGCGGCCCGAGCGCGCGCCCGAGCGGCACACGAGGATGATCGGCGCGCTCTTGTCCCACGACGCCGCCGCGTCCATCACGGTGCCAAGCGGCACGAGCTCCGCCTCGGCAATGTGACCAAGCTCCCCCGTGAACTCCACGGGCTCGCGCACGTCGACGACGCGGAACGAGGTACGGAGGCGATCGACGTCGTTCGGCGTGGCGAGTTTCAGCGTGCTCATGAATCCGTCCTCCAAAATTTTACCGGCTACTAGACCATCGACGTCGTCGGTCAAGCTGCAGCGATGAGCGGCGACGCCGTCTGCGCGAAACATGGCGTTTCGCGTTGTTTCACGCGCCACGACGGCGCGCGTGCACGTAGGCAAAGATCTGCGAGGTCGACCACGGCGTGACGTGAACCTCCGCGGCGCGGCCAAGCTCCTCGAAGGGCTCGCCCAGAAACGCCATGAGGTCGTCGGCGCTCGCGCGGCATACCGGCAATCCGCTGCACTTCTCGGGACCGTCCGGGGCAAAGCCGCCGAGCACGACATGGCCTCGCGGAGCGAGCGCGTCGAGGAGCCGTGCGCGGTAGCGTGCACGATCCGCGTCGTCGCGCAGGAAGTGAAGCACGGCGCGGTCGTGCCAAAGGTCGACGCTCCCCTGTGAAATCCCAGACGTGAGCACGTCTGCGGCCACGAAGCGCACGGTCTCTGCGCGCGGCCCCAGGCGCTCCCGCGACCGCGCCAGCGCCGTCGGGCTCAGGTCGAGCACGGTGACGGAAAGGCCGCGCGCGACGAGGTCATCCACGAGCGTGGAAGCTCCGCCGCCCACGTCGATCACGTGGGCCCCCGGTGCGAGCCCCGCGGCCTCCACGAAGGCGAGCGAGCGCTCGAGGTGAGGACGGTACCAGCTCACCGCGGCGGGATCTTTGGTCGCGTAAACGTTCTCCCAATGGGCGGCGAGGTCGGTCATCGTGCGGTCTCCGTCGCGGTCAGCAGCATGCTGCATGCCAAGGGCCGCGCGCCACCGACGCCGCCGCGCGCGCGTTCACTTGGCTTCGTCGAGGGCCCGCTCGACCGCGCGCCGAAACTTCTTCAAGGGCTGCGCGCCCGCGAGGAATCGGCCGTTGATCACGAAGGCGGGCGTGCCGCGGATCCCGGCGGACTCGGCGATCGCGGTGTCACGCTTCACGGCGGCCGCGTGGCGATGGTCGCGCATCGCGGCGTCGAAGGCGTTCACGTCGAGGCCGATCTCCCGAGCCCGCTCGTGCAGGCTCTCCATCGAGAAGTCGCGGGAGGCGAAGAGCTTGCCGTGCATCGCCCAAAACCCTTCGTTTCCTTTCTGGCGTTGCGCCTCGAGGGCCGCCTCGGCGGCGAGGGGCGCCTCCGGGTGCATCGGGAGCGGGAGGTTGCGCCACACGAGCTTCACGCGATCGCCGTACTGCTCGAGGAGCGTCGTGACCGTGGGCTCCACGCGCTGGCAGAAGGGGCATTGAAAGTCGCTGAACTGGGTGATCACCACCCGCGCGTTCGCGGCCCCGCGAAACGGCTCGGTGCCCGTGGGCGCCGGCACGACCTTCCGCTCGAGCTCTTTGCCTGGCTTTCCGTCGCGGACGATCGCCGCGTAGACCTCGCCGGCCTTGGTGCCCTTCGCGACGCGTGCTCGCGCTTTCGCGAGCTCTTCATCGACGAGCTTCGCAAACACCGCCTCGGGCTGCGCGCCGACGAGGCGACGGCCGTTGACGAAGAAGTGCGGCGTGCCGTTCGCTTCGAGCGCCTCCGCGAGCTCTTCGTCGGCGTCGATGGCCTTCGCGTGCGTGTGGGCGTCGATCGCCGCTTTCACCGACCCGTGCCGAAGACCGAGCTTCGCCTCGAGGCCCGCGAGGCTCTCGGCGTTCACGCGATCGAGCGCGAAGAGCGCGTCATGGGCGGCCCAAAAGCCCTCGTTCCCCTTCTGCGCCCGCGCCTCTTCCGCCAGCTCGGCGGCGGGCTCCGCTTGCGGGTGAAACGGCAACGGCTCGTGCTTCCACACGACGCGCACGCTCGATCCGAAGCGCTTCTGGACCTGTTCGACGGTCGCTGCGCCGCGCTTGCAATAGGGGCACTGGAAGTCCCCGAAGGCCACGATGGTGACGAGCGCGTCCGCGGCGCCGCGCACGGGCGAGCGACTCACGGGCACTGCGTAGACCGTCGTGTCGACGGGATCCTCGTCTTCTTCCTGCGCTTCCGGCTTCGGCGCGACGTAGTTCAGCGCGACCATCGTGGCGTAGAGCGCCGTGCGCGGGGTGCCCTGCGCGAGCGCGACGTCGGCCTTCGCACGCTCGCGGTTCACGAGCGCGTCGAAGACCGGCAGCGGCTGCGCGCCCGAGACCAGCACCCCGTTGACGAAGAAGGCCGGAGTGCCGTGCACGCCAAGCTCCGAGGCGAGGCGCAGGTCGGCGTCGACGCGCGCGGCGAAGCGATGCCCCGTGAGGTCTACACGCATGGCCTCGAGGTCGCGCACGCCGACCTCCCCCGCGAAGCGCAGCAGGCTCTCGAGGGCGAGATCACGCTGGTTGGCGAAGAGCTTGTCGTGGAAGGCCCAGAACCCGTCGGACCCGAGGCGCGCGTGCACGGCCAGCGCCGCCTCGGCAGCGGGCTTCGCGCGGTCATGGAAAGGCAGCGGCAGGTTCTTCCACACGACGCGGAGGCCGTCTGGCCCGTGCTTCTTCTCGAGCTCGGCGATCGTCGCCGCTCCGCGCGAACAGAACGGGCACTGGAAATCGCTGAAGACGACGACGGTCACGGGCGCGCTCGCCGACCCCCACGTGACATCCTCCGCGCCCACGAGGAGGGGGTGCGCGGGCGGTGCGCTGGGCGCAGGAGCAGGAGGCGGCACGGGCGGCGGCGCGGCGGCCTCGACCATGAGCGGCTCGGGCGACGCGGGGACCGGCGAAGCGGGCGTGGCACAGCCGAAAAAGGCCGTGGCGCACGTCACGAGCAAGAGCGACGCGAGGCCGCGCGGACGAAGCGATCGAAGGTTCAGCACGGGGCCGGACTCTCGCCTGCAACGGTGTTCCGCCGCAAGCCTCGTCGTGCGCTGAGCCCGCGCATGCTGCCGCCCGCGCGCCACCGCCGGCACGCAAAACCGATGACCGTCGAAACATGTCCTGTACAACATATGTTATATGTGACATGCTTTCTCGAACGCCCGTCGATCCGCGCTCACGATGAATTCCGCCCCGCCTCCGCAGCCCCCGTCCCTTCGGCGCGACGCCGTGGCCGGGCTCGTGGTGGCGCTGCTCGCGCTCCCGCTGGGGATCGCCACGTCGATCGCGAGCGGGTTTTCGCCCTTCGCGGGCATCGTCACCGCCATCGTCGGCGGCCTCGTCGCGACGCCGCTCGGCAGCGCACCGCTCACGATCAAGGGACCGGCCGCGGGGCTCATCGTCGTCGTGCTCGGCGCCGTCGAGGCCCTCGGAGACGGCGACGCGCTGATCGGCGCCCGGCGCACTGCGGCCCTCGTGGCGATCGCCGGTGTCGTCCAGCTCGCGCTCGGCACGGCGCGGGCGGGCAAGTACGCGGAGCTCGTCCCGGCGTTCGCCGTGCGCGGCATGCTCGCGGCGATCGGCGTGCTGCTCCTCGCGAAGCAGGCGCACGTGCTCCTCGGGGTCACGCCGGTCGGAAAGACCCCCCTCGCTCTCCTCCTCGAGATCCCCGCGAGCGCGCTCCACGCCGATCCCGTGAGCGCCGTCATTGGCGTCACGACGCTCGCCACGATGCTCCTCTGGCCCCGCGTGGCCCCGGCGCGCGTCGCTCGAATCCCGGCCGCCCTGCCCGGTCTCGCCGTCGCCCTCCTGCTCGGTGCGTGGCTCGATCTCGACCGCGCACGAACCGTCGATCTGCTGGGCGCGCTTCACGCCCACGTGGGGCCCGAGGATCTCGTGCCGCTGCCACCGAAGCTGCACGACGTGACGCATGCGCCTGATTTCGTAGGCATCGCGCGCTCCGAGAGTCTCGAGCATCTGCTCCTGCTCGTGCTCGTCGGCACCCTCGAAACCCTCGTGAGCGCCAAGGCCGTCGACGCGCTCGACCCGCTCCACCGGCGCAGCGACCTCGATCGTGATCTGCGTGCGGTCGGCGCAGGCAACGTGGTCGCGGGCCTCTTGGGCGGGCTCCCGATGATCTCCGAAATCGTCCGCAGCTCCGCGAACGTCGCGGCCGGTGGGCGCACGAGCCGCGCCAACGCGTTCCACGGCGTCGTGCTCGCGCTCTGCATCGGTCTCGCGCCCGCGCTCGTGCATCGGCTCCCGCTCGCCGCGCTCGCGGCGATGCTCGTCGTGAGCGCCGTGAGCCTCGCGTCGCCGAAGACCTTCGCGCTCGCACGCTCGGTGGGGCGCGATCAAGCGCTCGTGTATGCTGCAACCATCGTCTTCACGCTCGCCACGGATCTTCTCGTCGGCGTGCTCGCGGGCATCACGGTCGAGGCCTCGCTTCACCTGGCGCGCGGCGTGCGCCCCGGCGAGCTCGCGCGCCTCGCGCTCGCCGTCGATGATGGCGAGGGATCCCTCGTCGTTCGCGTCGAGAGCCCTGCCACGTTCGCGAACTCGCTTCGGCTCCGCGAGCTCGTGTCGTCCGCGCCCGATTCGTCGACGGTGTTGGTCGACGTGCAGCGCGCACGCTTCGTCGATCATTCCGTGCTCGCCGTGCTCGACGCGGTCGGGCGCGCCCGAAAGGCGCGCGGTGCGGGAGCGGTGACCGTCACGGGCCTCGAGAGCTACGCGCGGGCAGAGGAGCACCCGCTCTCGACGCGTCACACGCCGCGCGCGCCGCGCGTGGTGGGCTAACGTTCGAGGCGTTCTTTTGGAGCAACGGCGGCTACGCGCTAGCTTCGCAACCGCCGCGTGCGTCGCGTGCCCTCGCTGCGGGGCGCGCTTCGCGACGATCGCGGCCCACCACGATGCGTCACTTCGCTCCCGCCTGGGTGTATTCCACATGCTTCGCCCTCGCGGCGGTCGCGGGCTACGTGAACTCGCTCGCGTGGCTCGGTGCGCAGCACAAGGGGATCTCCCACGTGACGGGCGCTCTCACGGAGGCGGGCGTGCGCGTGGCGAGCGTCGGGCCTCGTCACGCGAGCGCGAGCTTCGTGGTCTTGGCGGCGTTCGCTGCGGGTGCGGTCCTGAGCGGCCTGCTCATTGGCGACTCGACCCTCCGCCTCGGTCGCCGCTACGGCGTCGGGCTCCTCGTGGAGAGCGCGCTCCTCGTCGGCGCATACTTCGCGGGAACCCACGATCGCTTCGTCGCGGCGGACTGCTTGGCCGCCGCGGCATGTGGCCTCCAGAACGCCCTCGCAACGAACTTCAGCGGCGCGAGCATTCGGACGACGCACATGACCGGGGTGCTCACCGACCTCGGCCTGATGCTCGGGCAAGCGATCCGCCTTCGGCGCATCGACGCCTGGCGCTTTTGGCTCTTCGCCACGTTGCTCGCGGGCTTCTTCCTCGGCGTCGTCGCCGGCGCCCTCGCGAGCGCGCAGCTCGGTCACGAGGCGCTCTTGGTGCCCGCGGGCGCACTTGCCGCGGCGGCCGTCGCCTACTGGGTGTGGCGCCAAACGGGGATTGCACGGGGCCAAGCGAGCGACGGGAGCCTGTGAATTCCGGCACATCCACTTGCTTCGCATCAAAACCTTTTGCACACGAAGCATCTCCCCGCTAGGGGCGAGCTCATGCGCTCCGCCCTCGCCTTCCCGCTCGCCACCCTCGCCCTCGTCGCCCTCGGCTGCGGCTCCGCCGACGCCACCACCGGTTCGCCCGCGACGACGGACGCGGGGTCCTCGCCCGCCGTCGACGCAGGCACCGCGCCCACGACGAGCGACGCGGCGACGCCCACGACGGACGCGGGCAACGCAACCGGCACCACGGCCACGCTCACGGGCAAGGTGAAGCGCGTCGGCACCACGAGCCCGAGCGCCGGCGGCAAGGGTCCCATCTACGTCGCAGTCTTCGACTCGGACCCGGTGACGAACCGCCAGAACGCGCGCTCGGTGGGCAACGTGCTCATCAACGACGCCGACATGACGAGCGCCACCGCCGCCGTGGACTACACGATCACGAACCTCCCGCCGCGCTCGCAGCAGTACTTCGTCATCGCCTTCCTCGACGACAACAAGACGGCGACCACGGCGACCCCGGCCCCCGACCGCGGCGACCTCGTCTCGATGGACGGCTTCAGCGCCCCGAAGGTCACGCTCGCGACGGCGACCACCGTGACCCTCGACCTGAACCTGACGATGGCGCTCCCGTTCTGAACGGCTCTCGGCCACGACGCCGAGATGCCTCCGCTCGAAACGACAAGACGCTCGAATCCTGGGTTTTCCCAAGGCTCGAGCGTCTTCGAGCGTCAAGCCGCGGCGGGCTCGTCCTTCTTCTGAATCCAGCCGCGCAAGAGCCAAATGCCGATGGGCCCGATGACCGTGCTCAGGCCGATGACGCCCCACAGGATCGCCGGCTGGCGCGGGCCTTCCGCGGGGCAGTAGGTCGCGAGCAGGTAACCGCTCGTGGGCCCCACGAGGAACTTCGCGAGGAAGTAAGGCAACGAGGCGAGGCTCACGTAGGTCGCCTCACGGCCGCGCGGGGCGATCGAGACGTTGTACTCGTAGAGGCGCGGCGACCAGAGCGCTTCGCCGATGGTGAGCACCGCGATCATCCCGAGCTGGTGCGCCATGCTCGAGCCGAACACGAGCACGAAGGGGCTCAGCGACGAGATCGCCGCGCCGACGAGCAGCACCTGGAACGGCTTGAAGTTGCGCGTGAGCGCGGTGCCGAGCGGCGCGAGCACGATGATGGCCATCGAGTTGATCGACCACACGGTGCCCATGGGGAACGAGTCGCCTTGCTCGCGCGTGACGTACTTCGGCCACGTGAAGTGCATGTGCTGGAACATCATGCGCACGAGCGAGAGCAGCACGAGCATGACCATGAAGCGCCAGAAGAGCTTGTCGCCGAGGACCTCTTTGAACGCCGCGAGCGGGCTCGTCTTCTTTGCGGTCGGCGGGCCAGAGCCCTCCTGGCCGTGCTCGAAGTCTTTGCTCAGGAAGAGGACGACCACGGCGGCGATCGCAGCGAAGAAGAAGCCCATCGCGAGGATCGTCGCGTGGGCGGAGACCATTTGCGTGCCGACGACCGGGAGGTCCATCGCCAGCGGGGCGAGCTTCTTCGTGTTCGGGTCGATGAACTTGCCGCGCACGAGGTCGATCATCGGGCCGACGATCGCGCCCGCGATGTTGAAGCTCACGTACCAGAGCGAGAACGCGAACGCGCGCGTGCGCTTGCTCGAGGCGCGCTGCACGGCCGTTTGCAGCACGGGCGACGTCGTCGCGTAGGCGAACCCGAACGCGAGGAGCGCGGCGATCGCCATCGGTTGCGTGCCCGCGGCCGACATACCGAGGCGCGTGACCGCAGCGAGCGCGAAGGAGACGATGAGCATGCGGCGCACGCCAAAGGTGTCCGCGAGGCCACCCACGAAGAACATGAACAGCGTCACGAGCATCGAGAAGGTCGACGCCCACCAGCCCGCCTGCTTGTCGTTCATGCCGTGATCGGCGGAGAGCCAGAGCGGCAGCGTCTGCAAGAACGAGAAGATGCCGAGGTACTCGAGCAAGGTCGCGAGGTAGATGACCCAGATGTCGCGCGGGCCCTGGAAGAGCGCCTTCAGATCTTCGATCGCGGAGGTTTTCTCGCCGTCTTCGTCGCTTGCGTGCATGGCGCGCTGCTATCGGGTTTCCTCGCGCGAGGAAAGCGCGCCGCGATGACGCAAGCCCCGGGGCACATGACGCAGAGCGCCGGTCACGCGCCGCTCATCGGGCGATCAGCACCAGAAACGGCTCGCCCCCTTCGAGGCCCGTGAGATCGACGACGAGCTCTTGCGCCAGCGGGGGCGTCGCAAAGCTCGCCTCGCCCACGCCGGTCACTTGGTACCGCACGGCGCCCTCGGCCGTCGACGCGCGCGCAGCAAACCGCCTTCTTTCGCTGCGCACGAGGACGACGACCGCGCCGCCGGGACCCGCCGCGAGCCCCGAGACCGTGAGCGGAGTCCCCGCGGTGCCGCGAAGCACGTGGACCTCGCGCGCGCTCGCCCCCACCACGACGAGACCGCGCTCCAAGAGCCCTGCGACCGCGGCCGGTGGCACGTCGCGCGCGAAGGTCAACGTCGCCGGGAGACCGATCTCGCCCGCGGCCGGCAGGTACTCGACGCGCCTCCCCTCGCCTTCCCACTGCGCCCGTGGGGCCTTCCCCACGCCCACGACGACGTCGCTCTGCCCGAGGCGCGCGCGCACGGCGAGGTGACCGCGAAAAGCCTCCGCGACGCAAAAACGCAGGACCGCCGCGTCATGGCCCTCGGCGTTCGCCTTGCGGCGCACCGCTCCGGCCTCGTCCACGAGCGCGAGATCCGGGTCTGCGCTCGCACCGCTGCCCGCGGCCCGCACCTCGGCGCACGCCTGCGCTTCGATCTCGAGCGGAACCAACACCGGCACGTCAGCGTTCGCGTGCACCAACGTCCTCCGCGCACGCTCGTCACCGAGCTCGGAGGCAGGACGGAGCGCCGTGAGCCACGCGCGCACGCGCCCCTCGTCGGCACGTGCCACGCGCTGCGCCGCGAGCGAGACCGCACCGCGCCCCGCGGCAACCATGCCCATCGCCTGCACGCGCGAGGGGTGCGGAGGACATAGAATCACCGAGGGATCCGCGTCGCGACGCTCGTCGCCCGTAAGCCACTCGCCTTCGTCCGACCAGAGCACGAGATCGAGGTCGCTCACGGTCGCCGAGCCACGGGCGAGCACGAGGACGCACTCGTCGTCGGGCACCTCCACGAAGGCCCCCATGCGCTCCCCTTCGAACAGCACGCCTTCCGCGACCCGCGCGGCCTTCCCTGCCCCGGCACGCTCGGCCGCGCTCACGGCGTCGAGGAGCTTGGGCATGGTGGGCACGGGCGAGGCCACGAGCTGCGGCGGAGCGAGCGCACCAGAGCGCGTCGAGGCCCCGTTCGGCGCGCACGCAACCACGAGCACAGGCAACGAAACGCAGGCGATTCTCAGGCGATTCATGGCGCCTCTCCCAGGTCGACGCTCGCGAGCGTCCAGGCCGCGCTCGCGTCGATGCGCACGCGCGACGTTTGCCCGGCACCCTGGCATTGGGCCAACGCGAGACCCGTGCCGTCGGCCATGCGCACGAAGGGCACGGGCCCGCGCGGCGTCACGAGCGACACGCGCGGCACGCGACGACCGTCCGCGAAAGTCACGAGCAGCCCTTCGCAGCGTCCATGCTCGCGCGCGATGGGCACTTCACTCGAGCCCGCGACGCCGTGCACGAGGACCACGGGCCGCGGCGTCGGGTCGAAGCGAGCCGCGTGGGCGACCGCCGAGAGCCGCGCGCGCTCGACCTCGCGACGAAGCGGTTCGAAGGCAGCGATTTCCGGCATGAACGCGACCTCGATGCGCACGGTCGACCCGGGCACGGCGTCGCTCACACGCACCGTCGCGGGCTCGAGCTTCGGCGTGCACACCACGCGATCGACCAGAGAGGCCGGTCCGCGATCTTCGAGCCAACGCGAGATGCCTGGCCCGTCGACGAGCACGTCGAGGTCCGCCACGTCTTTGGCGTCGTCGGCACGGACGACGAGGCGTCGGCACCCGGCGGCCCACGGCTCTTCGAGGGTCGCGCGGCCGTTTCGGTCGACCTCGACGCGCAGGCGCCGGTACCCCGCGAGCGCCTCGATGCCCTCCACGCGCGGCGCCGCGAACGCCTCCGGGACCGGCGTGCGATCACGCGCCGAATCCGGCGGTGGACGCAGCGCCGCCACGATCGCGTCTTCGTCGAGGGGCTCCGCGCTCCCGATCATGCGCGCCTCGATCGTCCCGCGCCCGCCAAGCACGCTCACGGTCACGGCGGCCGGAAGCGAAGCGCCGCACGCGCCGACGAGCGCGATGCCCCGCGTCGCGCGCACGTCGACCCCCGAGCTCTCGGGCCCTTCCACGCGGTAGTTCAGAGAGGCGGGCCCCACGAGCGCGAGCGTCGTGCAGGGGCTCGGGGGCAACGCGCCCGCCGGGAGCTCGAACGTCAGGTGCCGCTGAGCCTCGGCAAAGTGCGGCGCGAGGCGCGCGAAGATCGCCCCCTCGTGACGAAGCGTGAGCTCGAGGCGCTCCGCGTCGGCTCGCACGACTCCGAGCGGGAGCAGCGCGAGGAGCGAGAGCGCAGCGAGCATCATGCCTCGACTGTATACGCAGCCTCGACGAAGGTCGCCGTCGTCTCGCTCCACACGAAGAGCTTGCGGTCGTCGATGACGCCGCCCGCGCGAATGCTCACGACCAGGTAGGCGAGCGGGTAGAGCGGCGCGCCGGTGTTGCCGGTGGCGGCGGCCGCGTCCGTCGGGGAGAAGTACGCGCCGCAGTCGAGGTGCGAGTGGTAGAGAACCTTCACGGGGAGGCCTGCCTTCGCCCCCTCTTCGACCGCCCGCGCGAACTTCATCGGGTGCATGTCGAAGTACTCGCGCCCCGTCCGTGTGAAGGTCTCCGGGTCGACCGCGTGGAGCTTGTTCGCGCGGTTCTCGAACGGGGTCACGCGATCGGCCCGCAGCGCGTCCGACGCGAGGCCCGCCACGAGTCCGCAGCACTCTTCGTCGACCGCGAGCCCCCGCTGCGCGTCGGCGTCGATCGCGTCGATCGCCGCCTGCGTGAAGACGACGGCGCCGTTGATCCAGGGGAATTCCTCGGCATTGTGGCTCATGGGGTCTCCTTGGGGTCGTGCACGCTCACCGTGCGAGCTTGCTCGGGTCTTCGATGTCGAGGGCGGTGCACGAGGCCGGCGCGACGCCCGGGGCGCAGCGCGAGGGCGCGCCATCTTCGATGACGAAGCGGTAGGGCACGCCGGCGACGGTGGCGGGAAAGTCCGTGCTGACGATCTGCGCGCCCGAGGCGAGCGCTGCCGTGCGCTGCGCGGTGAGGCCAGCCTTCGCGTCTGCCGGGTTCGAGTCTGCGCGCGTGCGCACGAGCTGGTTCTTGGCGAGCGCCGCCGCGATCTCCGCGGTGCGGCTCTCGGGGTCGTTCAAGATGCGCAGCGCGACGAAGGGCTCCGTGGCCGATCCATCGACGAAGACGAGGCGGCCGTCGAGGTCGCGGCCGCCGTGCGTGTAGACCTCACGTACGGGACCGGTGTCGTCGAGGTAGAAGAGGAAGCGCCCGCGCGCGGCACCGAGCGTCGGCCAGCCGCGCGTCGCGACGGCCTCGGCGAGCGTGGGAGCGTCTCCCTTCACCTCGTCGGGCGTGACGAGCCAGCGCGCGTCGAAGACCGCCCGGATCTCGCTCTCCATCGCGGCGAGGCGCGCCTCGAGCGCCGTCGACGTGAAGCCGTTCTTCGCCTCGAGGTGCACGAAGATGGGGTGGTGCCCCGGGTGCGCCTCGGACCAGCCGCGCAGCGCGAGGAGGCAATCCGTGAAGAAGGCACACGTGGTGCGCTCGTCGAGGATAC
This sequence comes from uncultured delta proteobacterium, assembly GCA_903858055.1. GTDB lineage: Bacteria > Myxococcota_A > Polyangia > Polyangiales > Polyangiaceae > CAIQDA01. Next base: position 2,957 of record CAIOHM010000488.1, on the reverse strand, counting down.
CGACGTGAAAGACCCGAAAGCGCTCGCAGTCGGGGTCCCACTGCAGGTCGAGCTCGACGCCGCGGACGCCCTGGCGCTCGAGTTGCTCGGCGAGCGGCGCATGCTCGTAGTCCCACTCGCTCACGGGGTTCTTGGGGCGCAGGTGGTAGCTGTTGTGCGTGCCCTTCGCCTGGAGGTGGTTCACGCGAAGCTCCTCGTCTTTCGCGTACACGCCGCCGCCCTTCACGAAGGCGCGCGGGCTCGGAAGCGCCGGGCACGTGCTCGCCATCGGCGGGTCCTCGGCGTCGACGGCGATCGCCGGGCCCTGCGAGGTCCCGCAGCCGAGGCTCAGGAGCGACGCGAGCAGGGCAGCGACGGGCGCCCTACCAGGCATACTTTTTCTCCCAGCGCAGCGGCGCGAAGTAACGGTCTCCGCGGTCGCACACGATGGCCACCACGCACCCGCGCTCGCCGCGCTCCGCGAGCTCCTTCGCGATGCGCACCGCCGCGAAGATGTTCGCGCCCGAGGAGTGCCCCACGTGAATGCCCTCCTCCTCGACGACGCGGTCGGCCATGTCCCAGCCATCTTCCGTGGAGATTCCCAGGTGATCGTGCGGCAGCGCACGGTCGTAGATCGCGGGAACGAGGCTCGACGCCATGTGCTTGAGCCCCTCGAGGCCATGCATCGGCTGGTCGGGCTCGACGGCCATGCACCGCACGTGCGGCGCGTGCTCGCGCAGGTAGCGCGAGGTGCCCATCATGGTGCCGCTCGTGCCAAGCCCCGCCACGAAGTGCGTGAGGCGGTCGCCCACCTGGGCGAGGAGCTCGGGTCCGGTGCCTTCGTAGTGGGCGCCGGGGTTGCCGGGGTTCGAGTACTGGTCCGGGTAGAAGTAGCGCTCCGGGTCCTTGGCTACGACCTCGCGCACGAGGCGAATCGCGCCATCGGAGCCCTCGAGGGGATCCGAATACAGAATCTCGGTGCCGTAGGCCTGCGTGATGTCCTTGCGCGCCTGCGACACGTTCGAAGGCATCACGAGCTGGACCTTGAGACCGAGCGCGGCCCCAAAGAGCGAGTAGGCGACGCCCGTGTTGCCGCTCGTCGAATCGATGAGCACCTTGGAGCGGTCGAGGCGCCCGTCGCGGAGGGCGTCGGTGATCATGCGCAAGGCCGCGCGGTCTTTCACGCTGCCTCCCGGGTTCGCGAACTCGAGCTTCGCGTAGACCTCCACGCCGGGCACCTGCGGCGCCACGTGGCGCAGGCGGACGAGCGGCGTGCGGCCCACGGCCTCGGCGATCGAGTCGAAGCGGCCCTTCAAAAAGCGCGCGGTCATCGGGGGACCTCTCGCAGGGTCGTCGCGAGGAAATCCAAGGCATGCGCCGCGCCGATGCCCACCTCGCGTGCGGAGTCCGCGTGCCACGGGAGCGCGCCCATCGCCGCGACGAACGACGCCTCGGGCGACGCAACGGGCACCGACGAGGAAGCACGCGCGACCGCGCTCACATGGGAGACGCCTGCAGCCTGCAGGTAACGCGCGGCGACCGCGAACGCCTCTCCCTCGCAAGGGAGCTCCGCGTGCGCAGCCTCGAGCGCCGCCTGGCCCGCGGTGCCCCACTCGCGGAGGACGAGCTGCCGTTCGTAGCGCACGGGTTCAGCCGCCGGCGATCGCGGGGACGATCGAGAGCGCGTCACCCGCCTTCACCGCGGTGCCGAGTCCGTCGAGGAAGCGGATGTCCTCGTCGCCGAGGAAGAGGTTGATGAAGCGGCGCACGCCCTTCTCGTCGAGGATGCGATCGCGCAAGCCGGGGTGACGGCGCTCGAGGTCCTCGATCAGCTCCGCGACCGTCGCGCCCTCGGCGGCAACTTCGTCGTGCCCCGCGGTGAGGGTGCGGAGCGGCGTGGGAATGCGAACGGTAACGGACATGTGCGAATCTCCTCGCGAAACGAAGGGTATGGGTCAAACGACGCAGGACGTCGCGGGACCAACGTAGCGCGCTCTTTCTATTTGAAAAGAGGAACGTTCATCATTGCAGAGCCCGCAGTCCGCCCGACGCGTGAGGAGCGTGCGGCGCAGCGAGCCCCGCCAGCCGTCGAAGCGGGTGAGCTCCGACGCCGCGAGGGCCCCCGCGCGCAGCGCCAAGAGGCGGTCCGCGGCCCACGCACCGACGGCCCCCACGAGAGGACCTGCGACCCCCTCGCCTGCGCAGTTCGGCGCCTCGACCCCGCGCGGGAGGTCCTCGAAGAGACACCGGTAGCAGGCCCCGCCCGGCGCGCACGCGAGCACCGTGCCCTCCCAGCGCAGCGCCGCCGCATGAACGACCGGCACCGCGAGCTTCGCCGCCACGTCGGCCACGAGGAACTTCGTCGGGAGGTTGTCGACCCCTTCGACGAGCAGGCTCGCGCCCTGCGCCACGGCGAGCGCCTCTTCGGGCACGAGGAAACGCTCGACGACCTCGACGCGCCCACGAAAGCCGCGCGCCGCCAGCGCACGCGCCAGCGCCCTCGCCTTGGGTGCGCCCACGTCGGCCTCGCCGAAGAGCACTTGCCGGTGGAGGTTCGAGCGCTCCACGAGGTCGCCGTCCACGATGCGAAGCCACGGAGTCTCGCTGTGCGCGAGGGCCATCGCGATCGGCGCGCCGAGACCGCCGAGACCCACGACCACGACCGGTCCTTCGCCCGCTGCGCCGCGCGCCGCGCTCACCGGGCCTCGGTCGCCGTGAAGTGCGCCGCGAGGCTGAAGTAGCGCTCGCCCGTGTCGCAGAGCATCGTCACCACGTGCGCGTCACGCCCGAGCTCGAGGCCCAGCTGCACCGCCGCGGCCACGTTCGCCCCCGCGCTGATGCCCACGAGCAGGCCCTCCTCACGCGCGAGCCGCTCGCGCATGCGCCACGCGTCCTCGTCACGGACGGCCATCAGCCGATCGACGACAGCCGCGTCGTAGTTCGCAGGAACGAAGCCCGCGCCGATGCCTTGAATCTTG
>CAIOHM010000487.1 GCA_903858055.1 uncultured delta proteobacterium | reverse complement strand
CGGCGGAGGTCCTCGGCGGTCACGTCGACCGCGGCTTTGTGAACACGGACCTGCACGGCGGGAGCGGTCGCGCTCAAGAGCGCAACGACGACCTCGAAGGGCGGGCATCCGGGCTCACTGCAACGAAGCTCGTTCGCGACGACGACGTCGTCCTCGTTCGCCGCGAAGAGCGCGCGAGCCTCTTCCTTCAGCCGCTTCAACGCGGCGCTGCGCTTCACGTCGGGGTGTCCGAACATCATCGTCGCACCGCCCCGAGCGGCCCGCTCACGAGACCCTTCGCGGAGGCGATATGCCCGTTCACGCGAGACACGCCTCGAACGCTGCGGTGAGCGCCTGCCTGTCGAGGTTTCGCCCGATGAACACCGCGTCGCTTGCACGTCGCTCGCCGTCGGCCCAGGGGCGGTCCTCGCGGCCATCGAGGAGCATGTGCACGCCCTGGAAGACGAAACGGTTCTCCTGACCCGCGAGGTTCAGGATGCCCTTGCTGCGGAAGATGTCCAGGCCTTGATCGCGCAACAACGCGGAGAGCCATTCGTTGACGCGCTCGCCGTCGAGGGCCCCCTCGAGGTGAACGCCTACGGACGTGACGTCTTCGTCGTGGCTGTGACCCGCCGTGAACGCGTGCTCCGCCGTCGGGGCGAGCGGGCGCGCGTCTACCCGCAACTCGAGCGCAAACTCTGAAGGCAGGTGCTCCGTGAAGAGCGCCACGGTCCCGCCGCGCGGGGCGTGAAGCTCGAAGGTTCGTTCCCCTAACCCCGAAAGCGCGAGCACGTACGCTTGGCCTATCCCGGCAACGACGGGCATGTCGAGACCCGCGTCGATCGCCTCGTTGGACCAAGCGCGCAGCGCCTCATCGGCCGCGACGCGCCCGTTCGCGCGAGCCTCGCGCTCGACGAACGTCGCGAAGACCTTCATCGAAGGATCGGGACCGTCGCGGAGCGACAGTTGATACGTTCCCTCCCCGAGATCGTAGAGCCCCGCCCACTCGAAGGGGTACTCGGGCTCGAGAAACTCGGGCTTCTCTGCAAGGACGCGCTCGAGGTCGAAGCCGCCCACATCGATGACGCGGTCGATGGGCACGTCCGCGTTCTGCGCGCGAAGGACCTTCGCCACAGCGTTCATCGATCGAATGCGTCGCTCGAGCGTCTCAAGCTCGGCTTCGCTGACGAGATCGGTCTTGTTCAAGACCAACACGTCTGCGAACGCGATCTGCTCGCGACACTCGTCCGAGTCGTCGAGGTGGAGCGCGACGTGCTTCGCGTCCACGAGGGTCACGATGCCGTCGAGCGCGAACATCGACCGCACGTCGTCATCGACGAAAAAGGTCTGGGCTACGGGTCCAGGGTCCGCCATCCCCGTCGTCTCGACGATGACGTGATCGAACTTGTTGCGGCGCTTCATGAGGTTGCCGAGGATTCGGATGAGGTCGCCGCGAACGGTGCAACAGATGCAACCGTTGTTCATCTCGAAGACCTCTTCATCGGCGTTGATCACGAGCGCCTGGTCGATGCCGATCTCGCCAAACTCGTTCTCGATCACGGCGATGCGCTTTCCATGCGACTCCGTGAGGATCCGATTGAGCAACGTTGTCTTGCCTGACCCGAGGAAGCCCGTGAGGACCGTGACTGGAATTTTGCTCATGGTGAAGCCACTTCAGCGTGGGCTTGTACCTATTTCGCAATCGAGTTGCAAGATTGGACTTTGCGACATCAACATGTTTTTGCAACTCTGTGTCACCTCATTCGACTGGCAAGCGCGAGCTTGCTCCGCCTTCGAAACGGTCGCGGCGCGAGCGCGGCGTTCTCTTCGTTCTTTGGTTCTCGGCGTTCACGATGGTCGCGGAGATCCTTGTCGGTCGGGCGACGGGCTCCATGGCTCTGCTCGCCGACGGCTGGCACATGGCGACGCACGTCGGCGCGCTCGTGCTCTCGGCCGCGGCATACCGGCTCGCCAGACACCTCGAGGCTCGCGGTGTCTTCGCCTTCGGCTCAGGTAAGCTCCACAGCCTCGCAGGTTTCTTGAGCGCGCTCCTGCTCGCCCTGGTCGCCCTCTCGATGTTCAAGGAGTCCGTCGAGCGCGCCTTCTCTCGCGTGGACATCGACTTCGGCTCTTCGCTCCCCGTGGCGGTTCTCGGCCTCGTCGTCAACCTCGTGAGCGTCGCACTCCTCCACGGACCGGGCGCCGATCATGCCCATGATCACGGGGGCGCTTGCTGCTCGCATTCGCACGGCTCGGCGTCCGACCATGACCTGGACGATCCGAACCATCGCGCAGCCCTCGTGCACGTCCTCTCCGATTGCATGACGAGCGCGCTCGCGATCGGCGCGATCTTGGTAGGTCGCTACTTCGGCGTTGCCTGGTTGGATCCCGTCAGCGGACTCCTCGGAGCGGCGGTCATCTTCGCGTGGAGCGCGGGGCTCCTGCGGCATGCTGCGTCCGAGCTCGTGGACGAAGAAACCGACCTCGACCGCGTCAGAGCCGTTCGCTCACTCCTCGAGTCGCCGACAGCGAGGGTCGATCAGATCCGCACGTGGAGCCTGGGCCAAGGCCAGCGGGCGCTCGCAGTCCGCGTCCGCGGAGACCTCGATCTCGACGTCGCGCGTGCCACCTTGGCCCCCCTAGGCTTCGCCTTCGTCCGGGTCGAACATCGTCCACCGCCGGAAGTGGGTCGCAGCGAATAGCGTCATCGCCCCGCGGCAACCTCGACCGCGAGCACCAGACCGAGCGCCACGCTCAATGCGCCCGCTCCTCTCATGATCGCGACGCTCCCTCGTCGGGTTGCCGCCGCGATCGCGAGGGGGCCGGCCAGCATGAGCGTGAAGGCGACCATGCCAAGGACGGTTCCGACCGCGAAGAACGCGAGGTACCCGAGCGCGGCCGTTCGCGAATCGACCGTCGTCATCGCCACGAGCGCGACCGCCGCGGACCCCGCGAGTCCGTGCACGAGCCCGATGACGACCGGGCGTACAAGGCGTTGGTGCGGTCGAACGGACTGATCACGGACAGCGGCCCCTGCCTTCGCGACTTGGTAGCCGCCCAGCACGACGAGCATGGCCGCGACGATGATCTCGAGCGTCGCATTGACTGCCTCGGGAAGGCGAACGTCGAAAAGGATCATCGCAATGCCAACCGCGAAGAACGAAGCGCTGTGGCCGAGCCCCCAGAGCCCCGCGACGCGCGCCGCGTGCATGCGGCCTCTTCCTTCGCTCACGAGCGAGGCGAGAACGACAACGTGGTCCGCGTCCGTCGCATGGCGAAGGCCGAGGCCGAGCCCGAGGAGCAACGCTGCCGCAACACTCATGCTCTCGTCCTCGACGTTGCCATCGCTCGAGGACTCAGCACTCTCTGTTCTTTGTTGCAACGAAATTGCATCACGAGCTATGCATGCGGACCATGGACCGCTCTCCGCCCTCCACGCTTCCCGTCACGGTCCTGTCTGGCTTTCTTGGCGCGGGGAAAACGACGCTACTTAACGCCGTCTTGGCGAACCGCGAGGGGCTTCGCGTCGCGGTGATCGTCAACGATATGAGCGAAGTGAACGTCGATGCACGTCTCGTTCGCGAAGGGTCTGCGACGCTTTCGCGGGTAGACGAAAAGCTCGTCGAGATGCAAAATGGTTGCATTTGCTGCACCCTCCGCGAAGACCTCCTCGTGGAGGTCGGCAAACTCGCGAGGGAGGGTCGCTTCGACTACCTGCTCGTCGAGTCGACAGGGATCTCCGAACCCTTGCCCGTCGCGGAGACCTTCACGTTCGAAGACGAGCAAGGCCGAAGCCTCTCCGAGGTCGCGCGGCTCGACACCCTCGTGACCGTCGTCGACGCGGCGAACTTTCGCTCTGATTTCGCGTGCGACGAGGACCTTCGCGACCGACGCGTCGCGCTCGGCGAAGACGACGAACGTTCGGTCTCGGACCTCCTCATCGAGCAGGTGGAGTTCGCGAACGTGATCGTCATCTCCAAAGGCGACTTGGTCTCGCCTCAGCGCCTCGACGAGCTCGACGGAATCCTTCGCCGCCTCAACCCCGGCGCGCGCGTCGTTCGCGCGGTCCGCGGAGCGCTCCCCGTCGGCGAAATCCTGGGAACTGGACTCTTCTCCTTCGAAAAGGCGGCCGCGGCACCGGGTTGGCTCGCCGAGCTGCGCGGCGAGCACACGCCCGAGTCCGAGGCCTATGGAATCTCGAGCTTCGTGTACCGCGCACGACGGCCCTTCCATCCACAACGCTTCGCGGACTTCCTCGACAACCCAGAGGTCTGGCGTCGGGTGCTCCGGTCCAAGGGGTTCTTTTGGCTCGCGACGCGGGTGGACCTGACCGGGCTCTGGTCCCAGGCAGGCGGCACCGCATCGTGCGAGGCCGCGGGCACCTGGTACGCAGCGCTCCTCCGCTCCGAGTGGCCCGAGGACGACGAGACCCGACGCCAGATCGACCGCGACTGGCAGGAACCGTGGGGTGACCGCCGCCAAGAGCTCGTGTTCATCGGGGTTGGTCTCGACGAAGCGGCGATGCGTGCCCACCTCGACGCCGCCCTGTTGACCGAAGCCGAGTTCGCGAGCGGGCCGGCGCTCTGGTCGACCCTCGTCGACCCCTTCCCCACCTGGACGGACGAGGTCGTGTGAAGCGAGTTCTACCCTTGATGGAACTGCCGGAACGCGCAAAGCTCCACGCCATGACGATGAAGACGCGGCTGCTGCGAGACGACGACCTGCGGGCGGTCCTCGCGCAGAAAGGCATACGCGTCACCGAGCAACGGCTCGCGCTCCTCCGCGAACTCGCGAAGCTTCGCCTGCCCGTGAGCCACGCCGAGCTCACCGAGCGCCTCGCCTCGAGTGGCCTCGATCGCGCGACCGTCTACCGAAACCTCCTCGCGCTCACGGAGGCGGGCCTGCTCGTGCGCACGCAGCTCGGTGACAACGTGTGGCGCTTCGAGCTGCCCCGCGGCGAGACCGGCGAACACGGTGCGCACGCGCACTTTGTCTGTACGGACTGCGGCGACGTCGCGTGCCTCGCCGACGACGCCGTGGTCTTGAAGGGCCTCTCGGCGCGGAGCACGGTCTCCGAGGTTCAGCTCCGCGGCCGCTGCGGCACCTGCGTTCGCCCCTCGTAAACCTGGCGGCCGAGCCCCGGCGGCGCACGCAGAAGCTTGGCGGCACCGCAGCGGCGATCACCAGCCGCTCATGCGGCGGCTCCTGCCCGGGAAGGCCGCGAGGATGGACTCGGCGCTGCCGAGCGACCGAAGCAAGGTCGTGAGGTCGAGCTCGGGCTCGAGATCCTGCACGAGAACGACGCGCCGCCGTCCGCCGTCGAAGACGAGCGCGCAGCGGTTGTCGCACGGCCCGATGCACTTCTCGGGAACGAGCTCGAGGGCCGAGGAGCGAACCTCGATGCGCAACGCCGAGTAGAGACGCGCGCCGGGCAACTTGCCGCCAGCCGCTCGTTCGCTGGGTCGAGCGCACGAGACACAGACGTGAAGACGGGGCGTCTTCACGAGCTCGTCACCCGGTACGTGTTGCGCCGAACCACCTTGCAACTCGGTAGCAGGTGGACCGCGCGCGCACCACGATGATTGCCGCGTGCGGAGCGCGGGCGTGGCGAACCGGCGGCCCAGTTCGCGGTTAGGCCGCGAGCCGTGCGAAGCGCTTGCGTAGGCTCGCGAGGAGCCGCGCGGGGATCTCGCGTGCACGCGGCGCCTCGCTCGCCGAACGCGCCGCCAGCCCTTCGATGCGCGCCTGCACCGAGACCACGCTGCCCACGATGACGAGCGCCGGCGCCGCCAGCTTCGCCTCCGCCACGAGCGCAGGCAGCGTGCGCAGGGTGCCCGTGACGTGATGCTCTTCCGGCGTGGTCGCCTTGCTCACGCCGAGCGCCGGGGTCTCGAGGCTCCAGCCCGCGCGCTCGAGCGCCGTGGCGAGCTGCGGCAGCGTGCCGAGGCCCATGTAGAAGACGAGCGTGCCTTCCTTGGGCAAATCGGCGATCTGCCTCTCGAAGCGCGCGATGTCGGGCGAGCCGTCTTCCTTCGAGGCCAGGTGCGCCGTGACGAACGTGACCGTCGAGGAGACGAGGCGATGGGTCAGCGGCAGCGCCAAGCTCGCGGCCGCACCGAGCGCGGCGCTCACACCGGGGACGACCTCGAAGGGAATCCCCGCCTCCGCGAGCACGAGCGCCTCTTCGCCCACGCGACCGAAGATCGACGGGTCGCCGCCCTTCAACCGCACCACGCGGCGCCCCATGCGCGCCCGCTCCACCACGACCGGGTGGAGGTCGACCTCGTGGTGACGCACGCCGCCGCCACGCCGACCGACAGCGATGCGCTCGGCCCCCTCCGGCGCGAGCGCGAGGATCTCCTCGGAGACCAGCTCGTCGTAGGCCACGACCTCGGCCTCGGCGAGCGCGCGCACGGCCTTGAGCGTCAGGAGCTCGGGGTCGCCCGGGCCAACCCCCACGAGCGAGACGAAGCCTCGGCGCGGGCTCGCGGCGCTCCAAGCCACGCCGTCGGTCGTCGATCCACGCGTCCCATTGAAATCACCGCGATCCATGGTGCCTCGCTCGAGCTCTCTTGAACGTTTCGTTTCGGTTGTCTTGAGTCAGCCGTCGTATGCGTATCGTCTTACGCTGCACACTCGGCTTCGCCCTCGCTCACGCTGAAGGGCTCGTTCTGACCCGGGTCGACGAAGTCGGTGTCGGTCGCCGTCTGCTCGTCGATCTCGAAGAGCTCGCCGATGGCCTTCTTCACCGCGTCGATGGGCACGCGCACGAGGAAGGCGTCGAGGGTCTCGGCGGCTTGGCGCTCGCGCTCCCAGAGGCCGAGGATGCGCTCGATGACCGCGGGCACGCGACGCGCGGGCACCTTGCCCACGAGGCGACCGAAGCGCGAGCCGACAGGGGCGCCCGTCGCGTCGGCCACGGTGCCGCCGCCGACGGTGAGCTGGTAGAGCGGCAGCGGACGACCCCCGATCTTGCGCATGCCACCTTGGAGACCAATGGCCGCGACGTGGTGCTGACCGCAGCCGTTCGGGCAGCCGCTGACCTTGATGCCCGCCTCCTCGAAGCCCGCGACCTCGCCACGCGCGACCGCGTGCGACGCGAGGTGGTCGTTCAAGAGCTCCGCCATGCCGCGTGAGGCGGTCACGGCGATCGCGCAGGTGTGGGCGCCGGCGCAGGTGGTCACGTCCGCGAAGGTGCCCGCGCCGCTGCGGCCGAGCGCAAGGTCCGCGAGCGCGCCGTGGAGCGCCGGGAGCGAAGCCTCGCGCACGTGCCGGAAGACCAGGTTTTGATCAATCGTCGTGCGTACGGTGCCGTCGCTGAAGCGCTCGGAGAGATCGGCGATCGCGCGCAGCTGCGCCGAGGTGAGGTCGCCGAGCGGGATGGTCACGGTCGCGGCGAAGAGCCCAGGCTGCTTCTGCGCGAGCACGTTCGTGCGCTGCCATGCCGCGAAGCCCTCGCGCGCGGGCTCCTCCACGAGCGCACCGAGGACCACGGGCTCCTCGGGCGGGTTCTGGGCGTCGAACGTCAACCGCGCGGCGCCCTCGCTCTTCACGACCTCCCACTCGGCGAGCACGCGCTCCTTGAACGCCTCCCAGCCGATGCTCTTCACGAGCCACTTCATGCGGGCCTTCTGCTTGTTGCCACGCTCGCCGTCGCGGTGGAAGACGCGCACGATGGCGTCGCTCAAGCCCAGGATTTCTCCTGCTTCCACGAAGTCGACGAGCGCCGGTGCGGAGCGTGGGAGCGTCGAGGTGCCGCCAGCCACGAGCACACGGAAGCCGCGCGTGCCGCCCTCGCTTCGCGCGAAGAACGCGATGTCGTGGATCGCGCCCTTCATCGCGTCGCGCGTGGAGCCCTCGAACGCGATCTTGAACTTGCGCGGGAGCGAGGCCGAGAGAGGTCCACGCAAGAAGTGACGCACGAGCCCCTCGGCGTAGGGCGTGATGTCGAAGGGCTCGCTCGGGTCGACGCCCGCGAGCGGGTTCGCGGTGATGTTGCGCACGCTGTGGCCGCAGGCCTCGCGGGTGGTGATGCCCGCTTCGGCGCAGAGGGTCATGGCGGCGGGCGCGGTCTCGAGCGTCAGGCCGTAGAACTGGAAATTCTGGCGCGTCGTGACGTGGGCGCGGCCGTTCGTGTAGCGGTCGGTCATGTCCGCCAAGGAGCGAAGCTGCGCGGAGGAAGCACGCCCGAGCGGCAGCTTCACGCGGAGCATTTGCTGCCCCTCTTGGCGCTGGCCGTAGACGCCGTTGAGGAGACGGAAGCTGCGCCATTGGTCCGCCGTGAGCTCGCCGCGCTCGTAGCGCTCGAGGGTCTCGACGAAGCGATCGACGTCGCTCTGCTTGGCAAATTGGAGGCGTCCTTCGCCGTGGGGGGTGAGCTCGCTCATGCTTGTTCTCCGGATTCGCTGCGAATGAGTCCTGCGGCCACGGTCTCGTGCGTGGCCTCGTCGACGAGGATGAAACTGCCGGTGGTGGCCGCGTCTTCGTAGGCGTCGAAGACGACGGGCGCGCTCGTGGCGAGGCGCACCACGGCGAGGTCGTTGAGCCGCAGCTCTTCGGCGCCGGGGCTCACCGCGAGGGTCTCGAGGTCGAGCGTGCCGACGATGCCGTCGAGGCGCGCCTTCACGGTCTTCGTGTGATTTTTGAGCCAAAAGCGCGCACCGGGGCGCACCGCGCGGGCGTCGAACCAGGCCACCGTCGCCACGAGCTGCCGGCCGACGCGCGGCGGCGAGGACTCGTGGGTGAGCACGTCACCGCGGCTCACGTCGACGTCTTCCGCGAGGCGGATTGCCACCGAGAGCGGCGCGGTCGCCTCCGTGAGCTCTTCCGGGAAGCGATCGATGCCGACCACGGTGCTGCTCTTGCCCGAGGGCCACGCCGTGAGACGGTCGCCAACCTTCACGCGACCCTGGGCGATTTGCCCCGAGAACGCCCGGTAGTCGTGGTGCGCGTCCGAACCAGGCCGAATGACCCACTGCACGGGGAAGCGAAACGGAGCCTCGGTGCTCTGCGCGACGGGCGCCTCTTCGAGGAGCTCGAGGAGCGAGGGGCCCGTGTACCAAGGCATCGAGGTCGATCGGTCGACGACGTTGTCGCCGCCGAGCGCCGCGACGGGGACGATGGTGATGCGCGTCGAGGGCAAGCGGGCAGAGAAGGCCTCGAGATCGCGCTCGACCTCACGGAAGCGCGCCTCGGCGAAACCCACGAGATCCATCTTGTTTACGCCGAACACGATGTTCTTCACGCCAACCAAGCGCGAGGCGAGCGCATGACGGCGCGTCTGTTCGGTCACGCCGTGGCGCGCGTCGACGATCAGGAGCGCGACGTCGGCCGTCGACGCGCCCGTGATCATGTTTCGTGTATACTGCACATGACCAGGCGTATCGGCGACGATGAAGCGGCGCTTCGCCGTGCGGAAGTAGCGGTAGGCCACGTCGATGGTGATGCCTTGCTCGCGCTCGGCGCGGAGGCCGTCCGTGAGCAGCGCGAGCTCGGTGCGGGAGAACCCGCGGCGACGGCTCGCCTCCTCCACGTGCTCGAGCTGATCGTCGGCGATCTGCTTGGTGTCGAGCAGGAGCCTGCCCACGAGCGTCGACTTGCCGTCGTCGACGTTGCCGGAGACGGAGAAGCGCAGCGGGCGGCGCTCGATCACGGTTGCGTGCGCGGTGCTCATCAAAAGTATCCCTCTCGCTTGCGGTCTTCCATGGCCGCCTCGGTGGCGCGGTCGTCGGCGCGGGTCTGACCGCGCTCGGTCACGCGCGAGGTGGCGATCTCGCGGATGACGTCGTCGATGGCGCTCGCGTCGGACTCGACGGCGCCGGTGCACGTCATGTCGCCGACGGTGCGGTAGCGAACCGTGCGCCGCTCGATCTGCTCACCGGGCAAGAGCTGGGTCGCGGCGGAAGCGGCGTAGAGCATGCCGTCGCGCCGGAAGACGTCGCGCTCGTGGGCGAAGTAGATGCTCGGCAGCGCGAGACGTTCGCGGCGGATGT
>CAIOHM010000486.1 GCA_903858055.1 uncultured delta proteobacterium | reverse complement strand
GCACGCGCTTCGAAGCGGCGATCACGATCGCGAGGAAGTTCGCAGGGAAGGTGCGCTCATGAGCGGTCCTCGTCGAGTCTTGGCTTCAGCTCGGGGCGTGGTCGTGGCCGTCGTGGTCCTGCTCGCGGCGGCGCCGGCGCGCGCGGAGGAAGGGACGGGCGACGGCGTGCGCGCCTCGGCCGTGGTCGAAGCCCTCGAAGCGGGAGCGCCCTCGCGTGCGGTCGCGGTCGCCGAGACCCTCGCGGACCGTGGTTTTGGGGGCGGCGTGCTGGCGTACCACCGCGGGCTCGCATACGCGCGGCGCGTCGGCACGCCCGAGGAGGCTCCCGGTGACGGAGGTCAGGCGATCGCCGCGTTTTTGGAAGCGCGCGCCAGCGGGACCACGGCCGACCTCGAAGCGCGCACCGAGCTCGGCTTGCGCGCGGTGCGGAGCCAGCTCGCGCGAAAGCGATCGGCTGCGGGCGAGGTCCCGGCGGTCGAAGCGAGTCCGGGGCTCGTGCGCTCGACGCTCCTTGCGCTCCCCGCCACAGGCTGGCTCGCGATCGCGGGGCTCTTCGCGGCTGTGTCCTCCTTGCTCGCCCTTGTGGCCTGGCGCTCTGCGGGTGAGGTGCGGGGCTCGCGCGTCCTCGGCGCCACGCTCGTCGGGGCGCTCGCGGTCAGCGTTTCCTGGGCCGGGGCGCAGTCGGACGGGCTCCGTCAACACGAGGCGACGGCGGTCGTCGTGGCCTCGCGCGCGCCGCTCCTCGAGGCGGCAACCGGCGCGCTGGCCGGTGACGAAGCGCTCCCCGAGGGCATCGCGGTGCGGGTGCTCCGCGGGGACGGAGCGACCTTGCGCCTCGTCGACCGGCCGGAGCGGGCGATCGAGCGAACGCAGCTGCGCCTCGTGTCCGCGCCGTAGCGTCCGCGGAACGAGGACCGCTCGGGCGAAGCCGCCGTCGCGTCACGACCGAATGTTGAGCTGCTGGCGCGTGTGCAGGTGGGAGAAGAACGCCTGGAGCTTGTCTCCGGAGTCGTGCCCGTCGGCGTCGCTTTGGAACGGCGCTCCGGTTTCGAAGTGTTCCCCCGGGTGCCTCGTGACGACGACGCGCCCCGAAGACGCGCCGCCGACGCGAGCCTTCTTCGCGAGCGCCTCCGTGGCGTACCACTTGTCGTCGGGCGCATCACCGCAGGTGAGGAGCATCGGGCAACGCACGCTGGCGATCTTCTTGTCGTTCTCGAAGCCGACGTTGCCGTGCGCGACCGAGGCCGAGATGGTTTTCGTGAAGATCACGCTCTCCCGCTTCGCTTCGTCGTAGACGCTCGCAATGGGGCTGTGGAGCACGAGGCCCGCGAGATCGGGAAAACGCTGGGCGGCGTCCACGGCCGGACCCGAACCGAGCGAGTAGCCGTGGAGGACGATCTCGCTCCGAGCGACGCCCTGAGCCTCCAGGAACGCGATCATCGCGAGCGTGTCCGTGTAGCATCCCTTCGACCCCGGCATGTAATCGGCGTGCGGGACGTAGGCGTCGACGTTCGAGCCGTCGAGCTGGCGCTGCGACGGGTGGCGGCTGCAGCCGAAGCCGCGGTAGTCGACGAGCAGAACACTCTTCACGTACCTGCGCAGCGCGGGGCCGAGGTAGCCGGCGATGAGCGCCTTCCCGTAGTACGAAGGCGAGCCTCCGCTCCCGGTGAGGAGGATGACGGTGAGCCGCTTGCCGCCGGTGCTCGGGGGCTTGTACCAGCCGCCAACGAGCGTGATGCCGCGGTCGCCCGGGAGGCTGATCTCGACGCGATGGCCGCCGAGTTCCGGGAGGATCCAATCGGGCTCGAGCGGCATGTTGACCGGGCCCGAGTCATCGCCGTGCGCCCGCACGATGCTCGACCAATCGTCGGCCGCGAACACTTCACGCAGGACCCTCCCGCGCGCCATCGTGAACTTGCGGGTCTCCTGCTCGACGAGGCCGGTGTACGTGAACGCGATGGTGTTGGTGAATCCTGGCATCGCAGACCTCGCGAAATGAAACATCGAGGCCACGCCGCGCGCAAGAGGCTCGTCGCGCGGCGTTCGGCGCGATCGCCGCGCGACGTTCCGCCTCGTCGAGACGCGGTGACGGGCTTGCTGGGCCGCGCCTCCCGCCCAGCGCGTACGGTCAGCAGCCGCCGTTGAAGGTGCCCGGGCGCCCGTTGCAGGCTTGGGCGCACGCCTGCTTCGCGGAGGCGCAGGTGAAGGTCGGCGCGTAGAGCGAGAGCGTCGCCGCGCCGAGGCCGTTGCCGATGTCTTCGCACGCGCAGGTGCCCACGCGCGAGGCCGGCATGCAGACCGAAGGCGCGCGGTAGGTGCCGCCTGCTTGCGCGCACGCGGTCGCCTGCGCGCTGCGATCGAACGGGTAGGCGATGCACAGCCCCGAACGCGCGCTCGCGTCGCAGACGCCTTGCCCGTTCGAAGGCGCGGTGGCGTCGGCGCTTCCACCGGAGGCGGCTTCCGCGGCGCAGCCGGCGAGCGTGGCGAAGGCGGCGGCCATGGCGAACACGGCGACGCGGGAGGAGCGCGCGCGCGGAGCGCTGGAGCGCGCAGGGGAACGTGTCATGGGCCGATCATTCCCAGGTGTAGCGGCAGCCGGCGCCGAGGACGAAGGCGTTCACCGCGTACGACCCGCCATTGACCGCTTGCGTATCCGTGGGATTTCCCGTGACCGGCGCGACGCGCGGCACCTTGGCCTCGCGCGGGTCCACGTAGGTCTCGGGCGTGAAGACGTAGCTGAGGTTCGCGTCGAGGCGGAGCCGCGGGATCACCTGAAGCCCGGCGCCGAGGGAGACGACGACCTTGTCGAGGTCGACGGTGAGCGGCGAGAGGTACTCCTTCGGCACGGCGCTCGACTCCCACGCGAGACCTGCGCGGATCGTCAGCGGCGTCGGCGCGACGCTCTTCGGCAAGCGGTACTCGCCACCGAGACGCACCGAGTTCGAGTCTTGGAAGCCGCGCGGCAAGGAAATCGACTGCACTTTGAAGGGCTCGTCGATGCCGTTGAGGCCCGTGATTCCCTGGATGGCGAGGTTGCGCGGCGTGATGTCGATGCGGTCGTGCGAGCTCCAAAACTCACGCACGTACGCGAGCTCGACGCGCGTGTCGGGGTTCGGTCGGTACTCGACGCCGAGGCGTGCGATCATCGGCAGGTTGAACTTCACGTGTGCTTCGTTGCCGACCTGCTTCGCTCTGTCGAAGAACGCCGCGGTCGGGAGCTGCACGTCGATGGTCGCGTCCGAGTCGAGCGGCGCCTGGTAGCTGAAGGTCGCGCCGAGACGCCACTCGGACGTGAGAATCGCCTGGGCACCGACCTGCACACCGGGCGCGATGACCGGGCCGACTTTCATGGTCGAGAGCGCGTCGTATTGCGGAGCCTCCGCCGCGCCGAGCACGTTCTGCTCGGGGTTGCCGCTGAAGACGACCTTCGATGCGAAGGTGCCCGTAAGCACGTTGGCTTGAAGCCCCACGCGGAAACGTTCGTTCTTCCACGCCACGGTGAACGCCGGCGCGACGAGGGCTGACCCGTCGAGACTGACGAGAAGGAATCGCGACCCGGACGGGCGACCGCCGTTGTCCGTGAGCGGGTAGCTTGAGATGGCCGTGTACGGCGCCACGAGCGAAAACGCAGCAACCCAGTTGGCTTTTGCATCGAGCGGGAAGCTCGCCGCAAGGGTCGGAATGGGCAGAAACGGTGTCGTCCCGTTGACGGTGCCATGCTTGTAGACAGACTCGGTGCCGTCGCTCTGGCGAGCCAGCGTCTCGCGCGAAAACGTCGTCGAATACGCGAGCCACGACGCGTCGATGAGGACTTCGCGAGGCGCTTCGGCGACGCCCGCGGGGTTGTACCAAACGGCCCCAAGGTCGTCGGCGCCGGCGACGAAGGCTCCACCGCGCGACAAGGGCCGTACGCCACGATCGGTGAAGTAGAGGCCCGCGGCGTGTGCGAAATGCGAGGAAGAAAGCTCAGCAAATGCGAGCGCGAGGGTGAGCGCGGAAAGGCGGCGCATCAGTGGAGACCCTTCTTGACGATGGCGTAGAACTGCTCGAG
>CAIOHM010000485.1 GCA_903858055.1 uncultured delta proteobacterium | reverse complement strand
CGCCGAATCGGGCTCGTGAAGTGCACGTAGGCGGGCGCGGCGAGGCCGAAGTGACCGACGTTCTTGGTCTCGTAGATCGCCTGCTTCATCGAGCGCAGGAGGAGCATCGCGAGCACGGGTCCGAAGGGCTCGTTCGCGTAGCTGCGGAGGAGCGTCGACACCTTCTTCGGGTCGGCGGCGTCGTCTTCGTGGAACGGGACGCCCATCGTCTCGCAGAAGTGCGTGAAGCGCTCGAGCTTCTGCGGGTCGGGGCTCCCGTGGTTGCGGAAGATCGAGGGCAGCTCGCGCGAGAGGATCTCGTTCGCGACGCACTCGTTGGCGAGGAGCATGAGCTCTTCGACGAGCTGATACGCCTTGCGAATTCCCTCGGAAGAGGCGCGGCGGGCGACGTCTTTGGCCTCGCGCGTCTCCGCGTCGAAGACCACCTTGGGCTCCGGGAGCTCGAAGTCGAGGGCGCCGCGATCCATGCGCCTTGCACGTAGTTTGCGCGTGAGCTCGAACGCGACTTCGAGGGCCGGCAGGTGCGCCGGAGCGTCGCCGAGGTCGCCGCCTTCCGAGGGCTCGAGTCCCAAGGCGCGCGCGGCCTGACCGTAGGTGAGGAGCGCGCGGCTCGTCATCGTGGCGCGGAAGAGCCGCACCGCGGTGATGTTCCCGTGACCGTCGAGGTCGACCTCGACGCCCTGGCAGAGGCGCTGCTTGCGCGGCAGCAGCGAGCACAGGTTCGAGGAGAGCACGCGCGGGAGCATGGGGATTGCGCGGGTGGGGAGGTACACGGTGCAGCCGCGCAGGCTCGCGTCGCGGTCGATGGCCGTGCCGGGGCGCACGAAGGCGCTCACGTCGGCGATGGCCACGAAGACCTTGTAGCCGCCGCCCTCACGCCGCTCGACGTGCACGGCATCGTCGTGGTCGCGCGCGTCTTCGGGGTCGATCGCGATGAAGGGCACGTGCTCGAGGCTCTCGCGGCCCTCGAGGAACTCGGGAGGCAGCTCTTCGCCGTAACCTTCCGCTTCGGCGAGGACGTCGTCGGGGGGGACTTCTTCGATGCCTGCGACGAGGAGGAGCTTGCGCGTTTCGCCCTCGAGCGTACCCGGCCGGCCGAGCGTCGCGATGAGCTCGCCCTGCGGGTTCTCGTCGGGTAGCTCGGGCCAGCGCGTGATCGCGACGACGACCAGGTCGCCGTCCGCGCCGGAGTTCCCGCGGTCGGCCTCGCTGTCGATGGCGCGCGTGAGCACCACGGGGCCACGGACGCGCGGATCGTCGGGCTCGACGAAACGTGAGCCGTTGCGGGACCGAAGCACGCCCGCGACGCGCGCACGCGCTCGGGAGACGACCTCGAGCACGACACCCTCGGGGCCGCGCTCGGTCTGGCGCCGGATGGCGACGCGCACGCGATCGCCGTGCATGGCGCCGCGGAGCGAATCGGGGGCGAGGAAGATGCCGCGGCCCTTCGTGTCGTTGACGAAGCCGAAGCCGCGCGGGTTCATGTTGAGCACGGCTTCGACGGTCTCTTCGCGGAGGCGGTCTCGGCGAAGGACGATTCGCTGCCCAGGGCGACGCGAGACGAGGCCGTCGAAGACGAGCTGATCGACGATCGCGTCGAGGGCCGGAACGTCGTACGGCTTGAGGCCCACCGCGGTCGCGAGCTCGCGCAAATGCCAGGGTTGATCGATCGATTCGAGGGCGGCGAGGACGGTCTCGCGCGATGGCAGTCGAGCTTGCTTCATGGGGGTTCGGCTTGGGCGCCGTGCACCTTCAGTGCTAACCGATGGAGCGAGAAAGAACGAGGAAACAGGTGCGTCGAGCGTGCTTCTTCTGGTCGGTCATGGCCGCCCTCACCGCGAGCATCGTGGGCTGCCGGCCTGCGCGCGAGAGCCATGCGCTTCAGCGCTGCGAAGATCGTTGTCGCCATCACGCGCCCGACTGCGACGAAGAGGCGTGCACGCGAGGCTGTCGTGCCGTGAGCGACCGCGAGGTCGAGGGCTTTGGCAAGGCCGTCTTCCGTTGCGTTCACGAGGCGGGCACGTGTTCGGAGCGCACCTTCGCGCGCTGCGCGGTTCGCCAAGGTGTCCACGCCGACGGCGGCCCGCCCGTCCCCGCTTCGTACCCCGACGACGATTGACCTCCATGAAGCCTCTTCGCATCCTCGACGACCGCAAGCGCCCCCTCGACCTCTTCGGCACCCCGCGGCGCATCGTCTCGCTCCTGCCGAGCGAGACCGACAACGTACGTGCGCTCGGGTGCCTCGATCGCCTCGTGGGTCGCACCGACTACTGCACGGCGGTGGGGCCGGAAATCGAAGCGATTCCCTCGATCGGCGGCACGAAGAACCTCGACGTCGAGGCCATCGTCGCGCTCGCGCCGGACCTCGTCCTCGCGAACCAGGAGGAGAACGGTCGCAAGGGCATCGAGGAGCTCTGCCAGCGCGGCTTCCCGGTCTTCATCTCGTTCCCGTGCACCGTCGCCGCCGCCGTCGCCCACCTCGCGCGCCTCGCCCGCATGCTTCGCGTCGAGGAGAGCCTCGAGGTCAAGGCGCTCGTGCGGCGCGGCTACGCGCTCGTGCAGCGAGCGGTGCCCGCAGCGGATCCCGTTCGTGTCTTCGCGCCGATCTGGGCGGACCCTCTCATGACGGCGGACGGTCGCACCTACCTCGCGTCGGTGCTCGAGGCCGCCGGCGCCATCAACGTCTTCCACGATCGTCCGCGCCTCTACCCGCTCGCGGCCGACCTGGGGCGCGCGGCCGCGTTGCCCGAGGAGAGCATCGTTGAACGCGACACGCGCTACCCGCGCATCACCGT
Source organism: uncultured delta proteobacterium (assembly GCA_903858055.1). Taxonomy (GTDB): domain Bacteria; phylum Myxococcota_A; class Polyangia; order Polyangiales; family Polyangiaceae; genus CAIQDA01. Next base: position 2,596 of record CAIOHM010000485.1, on the reverse strand, counting down.
CGACGAGGTCGTTGCGCGCGACCCGGAGCTCATGCTCTTCCCCGACGAGCCGCACCCGTTTACGGAGGCGGAAATCGCAGCGTTTCGCGCGCTGCCCGTCGCCGCCGCGCGCACGAATCAGCTTCACCTGATCCGCGGGAACGATCTGCTTTGGCAAGGCGCGCGCACCCTCGAGGGCGTGGAGCGCATTGCCGCCTACGTGCGTGCGGCGCGCGCTCCAGACCCCGCGTGACCGAGGCTCAGTTCGGGTCTTCGCTGCCGCGGTCGGGCACCGGCAGCTTCACGATCTTGCGCAGCTGCTCGTCGAGGACGAGCCCGGTGTCTGCGCCGATCGAGTTCGTCTCGCCGTAGGGCGGCTCCGTGTCCCCATACGTGTAGGGTGCAAGTTCATCCCACTGGGTCTTGGGGATGATGTACCCGATGGCGTCGTTCGAGAGCCCGACGAAGAACTGCGTGCCGCCCTGCGGGATCATTTGGCGCCAGGGCAGATCGAGCTTGCGGGCCTTCGGGTAGTCCGCGCCCGCGGGGACGGTGACGCCGCCGTTGGCGATCTCCGGGTAGAGCTCGCCGGGCATCATCAGGAATTTCGCGTCGCCCAGCTCGAGCAAGTGGAGCTCGGTCGTGATGTACGGAACGCCGAGGTGACGGGCAAAGTCGCGCTTGATGATCTTGAGTACTTGCGCGGCGATGACGAGCTTCTGGTTCGTCGCGGGCACCTCGAACGTGCGCGAGCGACGGTTCCAGCCGGCTTGCGCCGACCACGCGGCGTTGGAACCCTTGGAGGCCTCGATGACCGAGGCCGCGACGCCGTAGCCAATCGCGCGCGCCTTCTCGAAGCTCGGCGTGGTGATCTTTTCTTGCGTGAAGCGATCGGTGACCTCGAGGTTGCCGCGCGGGCAGAGCAAGCCGCCGATGGCGCCCGTGAGGAAGACCGTGACGCCGCCGAGGCCGTCCATCTTCTTCTCGGACCCGTACGTGATGGACTCGTCGATGCCGCGGCGCACGTAGCCTGGGTAATCCGCGGTGATCGCGAGGTTCGAGCCCCAGAGCGCCTCCGGGTGATTCGACCAGTTCACGACGCGGCCGAGCGGAGCCTTCGAGGCTGCGTCGCGGAACTCGAGCACGTGCACGTCCGGGTCGAAGACTTCGGGGCTTCGCGTGTCGGCCACGTACTCCGCGAGGGCTCCTTGCGGCACGGTGAGCGTGCGCATCTCCGCGGCCGTGAGCTTGCCGACGGCCTCCGTGACGGCGTCGACGATCGCCTTCTTCGTCGCTGCCATGTGCGCCGGGTCGATGCCCGTGTTGCCGAAGTCTTTGCCCCAGAGGCCCTGGAGGTCGGGCGCTTCGTGATTATGCGTAGAATGCACATTAAGGAGCGTGACCCCGAGGCTCGCCGGGAGCTGCTTGCGCACGTCCTCGACCTCGCCGTTCATGAACCCGATGGCGTCGAGGGCGACGAACGCGATGCGCTGGGTGCCGTCGTCGATGACCGTGGCGACCGCCTCGATGTCGTCGTGCACGCTTTGCGCCGGGCGCCCTTGCGAGAAGCCCGCAAGCCAGTACCCGTCGAAGGTCCCGTTTCCGTTTCCGTCCGTGAAGGTGTCTACGCCGGGATCCCACTTCGCGTTGCCGTTCACGTCGACCCACGCGTCCACGAGCACGGGCGTGTAGGCCTTACGCGCGAAGCCCACGCGGAGCGCCGCAGCGGGCGACTGCTTCTCCACGACGACGTCGGGCACGAGCGCGTCCGGGTCCACCTCGTCTTCGACCGCGGGGCCGCGCGAGTAATTGGCGTTGCTGCATCCGATGGCGAGGCCGCACGCGAGCGAAGCCACAGCCAGCGAGAGGAGGCCAAGGGGACGTCGGCGCGAACGCGACGGATTGCCGTTTTCCTTCATGAAAACGGAGGGTATCCAGGGTTCCACGTGTCCGCCATCCAGATTCACATCGCCACGCCCCGCAAGCTCCCGCGAGCAAAAGACCTGCCTGGGCGCGTCGTCGTCCTCGACATCGCCTTCGCGTCGCAGGCCTCCGGCGGAGGTTTCGACAAGATCACGAAGCCGCTCATCGAGGGGCTCGGCAGCCGCTTGGCGGCGTGGGTCGACCACCATGACCACGACCTTCACCCGGCGTTCGCGCACGACCCGCGCTTCGTCCTCACGACCAAGGCCGAGCACCCGGCGTGCCCCGAGCTCATCGACCCGGCGCTGGTCGAGCGCATTGGCGCGGTCGACACGATCGTGTGCCACGGAGACTTCGACGGCTTGTGCTCCGCGGCGAAGTGGCTGCTGGGCGGTGTCGAGCCCTACGACGGCGCGGACCTCGACGCGCGATGCATCGACACGCGGACGGGGAAGCCGAGCCCCCTCGCCGAGCAGCTTGACCGGGCGATCCGCGCGAAATCGCGCGACGAGAACCTCGCGCGCACGATTGTCCGCTACCTCGCGGGCCGCCTCGCGGACGCCGAGCTTCGCGCCACGATCGACGACGTCGCCAACGCCTTCGCTGCGCTCGAGAAGGCTGCCCGTCGGGTGGCGTCGAAGTACGCCATCATCGAGACCGAGCGCGGGGCCGTGACGCACAAGGTGGCCTGGGT
>CAIOHM010000484.1 GCA_903858055.1 uncultured delta proteobacterium | reverse complement strand
CGTCGGCACCGAGGAGAGCGCGGTCGCACCGCGTGAGCTCGGCTTCGCGCGCGAGGTCGCGCACACGCTCGAGAAGCTCTTGACCGATCGCCCGCACGAGGCGCTTTCCTGGCTCGCCGCGCCGGCGCGCGCACCCGAACCCCACCGCTGGCTCGCCGAGCTCCTTCGCGCGCTCCACGACGCCCGCCGCGAAGGCTCCGCCGCCCAGGCGCTCGCAGCCCTCGTCGCGCGGTCACCACGCGGTCTCCGCAAGCCCCTCGCGGTCTTCGGTCTCGGCTCCCCCTCCCCGCACGACCGCCACCACCTGCAAGCGCTCGCCGCGCACATGCCCGTGCACCTCTTCATGCTCGCCCCCACACGGGAGTGGGTCGGCGACGAGCGCTCGCGCCACGAGCTCCTCCGCGAGGCGAAGCGGGCAAAAACAGGGGAAGAGCGCGAGGCCGTGCTCCGCACGCTCGACCGCGCCAACGTGCTCCTCGCCGCGAGCGGGCTCGTCACGCGCGACACGCAAGCGTGGATCGAAGAGACCGGCCTCTACGTCGAGCACTCGCCCGCGGAGGAGGACGACGAACCGGCGCGTGAGACGCTCCTCGCGCGCGTGCAAACCTTCGTCGCCGAGGCCCACCCGATGCCCACGGCGCCGAGCGCGGCATGGCAGCGCTGCGCCCACGACGGCTCGCTCGACGTGCACGCGTGCCACGGGGCGCTGCGCCAATGCGAGGCGCTCCGCGAGGCTCTTCTCAGCCGTTTTTCAGCAGATCCAACGCTCGAACCGCGCCACGTGATCGTCATGACGCCCGACGTCGCGACCTTCGGCCCCCTCGTGCAGGCCGTGCTCGCGCGCCCCGTGCAAACGGCGAACGGTGTCGTGCCCACGGGGCTCCCGGTGCACGTCTCGGACCTCGGCCTTCGCCTCGAGAACCCGCTCGCCGAGGCCCTCGTGCGCGTGCTCGAGCTCGCGGGCGAGCGCGTGACGGCGCCGCGGCTCCTCGAGCTGGTGAACCTCGACCCCGTGCGCCGCGCTTTCGCGCTCGAAGACGACGATGAGGCGGCCATCGCCGCGTGCTTCGAAGAAGCCGGACTTCGCTGGGGTTGGAGCGCCGAAGACCGCGCGGCGCACGGTCAGCCCGCCTCGCACGAACACACGGTGGCCTTCGCGCTCGAGCGCCTCGCGCTGGGTACGCTGGTGGACGACGCACCACGCGGCGCGCTCTTTGGGCTCGAAGGCTCAGCGGCGGTGGCGCCCGCTCCCCTGCGCACGAGCGAGGCCGTCGCGCGCTTTGGCAAGCTCGCGCACGCGCTCCGCACGCTCGAGGAGGTCTCGCGCACACTCCAAGCGCCGCGCACGCTGGCAGGCTGGGCCGAGGCGCTGCGCATGATCCTCGACCGCTGCACGGCGGTCTCCGAAGAGCAAATCTCCTGGCGTTCGCGCATCGAGAGCGCCCTCGACGAGCTGATGCCGGCCGCGACCGAAGCCCCCACGCTTCACCGCGAACTGCACCTCGAGCGCGCCTCCGTCCTCGCGCTCCTCGAAGCGGCGCTCGACCTCCCCGGCGCGCCCGGCGGCGCGTACGGCGGGGCCATCACGCTCTGCGCCCTCGAGCCCATGCGCGCGGTGCCCTTCCGCGTGGTGGCACTCGTCGGGCTCTCGGAAGGTGCGTTCCCGCGCCAAGGAACCACGCCAGCCTGGGACCCGTTCGCCAGGCGATTGCCAGGGGAACCGACGCGCACGGCCCTCGATCGGCACCTCTTCCTCGAGGCGCTCGCGAGCGCGCGGGAGGCGCTCTGGCTCTTCGGCGACGGCTTCGAGCCCCAGCGAGGCAAGGCCAAGCCCATGAGCCCGCTCTGCGACGAGCTGCTCGAGGTCGTGGCCGCACACACGGGCGTGCCCCGCGGCGACCTGCTCCGCAAACACCCGCTCCAGCCTTGGAGCGCGGGCGAAGGACCGGACCGCACGACGCACGATTCCCCATGGAATGCAGCCTCCGTGGCGCTCGATGTTGCACGCCGCACGGGCCGCACGCGCCTCGCGGGCCTTGCGCGCACGGCGGGTGCCGAGGGGTTCCCGCCGTGCCCGGCCGTCACACGCGCCCTGCCCGTGCACCGCTTCGCGCGCGAGCTCGAGTGCGCACCGCGGGCGCTGCTCGCCGGTCGCCTCGATCTTTACCTCGACGACGACGCACGCGAGCTCGAAGCGCGCGAGCCGCTCGACCCAGGCGACCTCCGGCGGAGCACCTTGCCACGCCACCTCCTCGCGCTGCTCACGCCCGAGGATTTCCAAGCGGAGCGCGCGTTCGACGCCGCGGTCCGTGCGTCCCGTCGCAGGCGGCTCCTCGTGCACGCGCGCGCGTCGGGTCTCTTGCTCCCGGGTGCCCGCGGCGAAGCTCAATGCGACGACGCCATCGCGTCGATCGAGTCGTGCCTCCGCGCGCTCGGTACGCTCACGAAGGGCGCCGCCGTCATCACGGGCGATCCGCTCTGCGCCACCGTGGGTCTTCTCGCGCTGCATGCGCCGGCGCCGCGGAGCTTCACGCAGGGAGGCACGCGGACGTTTGCTTGGCTTTCGCCAGGCAACGTGTACGCGAGCCGCAGCCTCGAGCTCTGGGTGAGCGTGCTCATGGCCGCGAGCGAAGGGCTGCCCGTGCAGGAAGGCGTCATCTTCACCCCCGAGAGCACGCTGCGTGTGCGAGCCCCCGCGCGTCATGAGGCGCGCGCGCTCCTCGAAGACCTCGCGGCCGCCTACGAACGCTCGCTCGCAGGCCCCGTGCTCCGTGTACCCGAGCTGAGCTTCGCGGTCGCCGAGGCGGCGGCCAAGGTGCGTGCGTCGAGCCCGGAGAGCGATCTCGATGCGAAAAGCCTCGTCGCTCGTGCGCTTGGCACGTGGCGTCACGCCGAGCGCGGGCGCGGCGCCCTCGACGACGCGTGCACGGCGCAGCTCTTCGGTCACCTCGTCGAGCGCGACCTGCACGCACGCGCGGAGGAGATCCTCGCCGCCGCGGAAGAGGTCTGGCGCCCGGCCCTCGCGGCGCTCGGCGCGTGCGAGGAGCAAGAGGAGGAGGCACCATGAGTCGCCTGCCTTGGAACGTCCTCGAGCCGCTGCCCGAGGGAGCCGCGTGGCTCCTCGAGGCGAGCGCCGGAACGGGAAAAACCTACCAGCTCGCATCGCTCTTCTTGCGCCTCGTGGGCGAGTACGGCGTGGCCATCGACCGCATCTTGGCGATGACCTTCACGAACGCCGCCACCAGTGAGCTGCGCGAGCGCGTGCGCCTCCGCCTCGAAGACGCGCTGCACGTGTGCACCGGCCGCTCCACCTCGAACGACCTCGTGCTCGCGCACGTGCGCGAAGCCGTCGCGAACGACGAGGAGCTCGCGCGCCGCCTCACGCTCGCCATTCAGTGCTTCGACACGGCGCCGATCCGCACGATCCACGGGTTTTCGCAGAGCATCCTTCAAGAGCTCGCCTTCGAGACGGGCCACGACCGCAGCCTCACGCTCGCGGAGAGCGCCGACGACATCGCCGAAGAGCTCGTGAACGATGCGCTCGCGGACCTTTGGTCGCGCGCCACCGCGGCGCAGGTGAGGATCCTCGGCAGCCTCGACCTCTCGCGCACGCGGCTCCTCGCGGTCGTGCGGGCCACCACCGGCGCCCAGCGACCGGTCATCGAAGCTTCGGCCGCGAGCGAGGCCGACGCGCGAGCAGGCGACCCCTGGCGCACGCTTCTCCAGCAAACGGAGGCGTTTTCGAAGATTCTCGTACGCTTCGGTGCGGCGCACTTCGGCCCGGAGGGCGACTCGCCCGCGGTGCGAAGCTTCCTCGCGGCCGTCGAAGGCAAAGGCCTCTTCAAGGGCAACTCGATGGGCACGGTCATCGCGCAGCGCACCGTCGAGCATCTCCGCAAGGCCGCGACCCTCGGCACGTTCACGCGAAAGGGCCAAGCGGGCACGGACTACGAGCGCTTCGAAGACGGCAAGATCCGGAGCCTCTACCGGGGCAAGGCGATCGAGAGCGAGCCCTTCTGGCCTTTTTTCCAGGACATCCACGCACTCTTCGCCGCCGCCGAAGACTTCGCCGCACGCGCCGAGCCCTTGGCCGCCTTCGCCCTCCTCGCGCGGCCGCGCCTCGAGCTCGCGCTCGCGCGGCGCCGCGCCATCACCTTCGACGGCCTCATCACCGCCCTCGCCGACCGCGTGGAGCACGAGCTCGCGGAGGGTGGGTCCAGCGCCCTCGCGGCGACGCTGCGCGGCCGCTCCGACGCGGTGCTCGTCGACGAGTTCCAAGACACCGACGCGGCGCAGTGGCTGCTCCTCCGCGAGGCTTTTCTCGGTCATCGGCGGCTCTTCCTCATCGGCGACCCGAAGCAGGCCATCTACGCCTTCCGTGGGGCGAACGTGCACGTGTACCTCGAGGCGGCGAACGCCATCGAGCGGGAGCCGGCGCGCGCGCGCACGATGACCACGAACTGGCGCTCCGACGGCCACGCGGTGCGGGCCATGAACGCCTCGTGGCGCGCGGGCTCGGAGGCCTTCGACACGCCCGGCGTCGACTACGTGCAGGTGGAGGCCGAGCCGAAGCGTCAGGGCGTCGGGCTCACCCCTGCCCTGGAATTCCACTGGATGGACGCGCGCCTCGAAGGAGGCGAAGCCGGCGTCGCGCTGACCAACAAAGACCGCGCCGCGAGCCTCGCGACCGAGCTCGCGGCCAGCGCCGTGCTCGAGCTCTTGGAGGGCACGCCGCCCCGCGGTGCGCTCGAGGCGACGGCGCCGGTGCTCCCGCGCGAGATCGCCGTGCTCACCTTTCGTCACGCCGACGCCGAGGCGATGCGCGACGCCCTCGTCGCACGGGGCGTTCCCGCCGTGTACACCTCGCGGCACAGCGTTTTCGCGACGGAAGCGGCGCTCTGGCTTCAGCGTTGGCTCGAGGCGGTCGCGGCCTACGGGCACCCGCGCGCGGTGCGCTTGCTCGCGCTCACGCCGCTCGTCGACTGGAGCGCGGAGGAGATCGCCCACGCACGCGAGAGCGAAGAAGCGGGCGCATTGGGCACCGTGGGGGCCGCCCATGCCGCGCGCATGGAGGCGCTCGTGGAGCACGTCCGTGCGACCGCCGAACGCTGGGAGCGCGAGGGCTTCGGGCGGCTCTTCGACCGGGATTCGACGCACTTCGAGACCTTTCCGCGCCTCCTCGCGATGCCCCTCGGCGAGCGCATCGCGACGGATCTACGCCACCTCTTCGAGCTCACCCACGCGCACGAGCGTCGCCACCGGTCGAGCGCCGCCGCCCTCGCCGCGTGGCTCGAGCGCGAACGCGCCGGTGCCGAAGACTCCACGCGCGAGGTCTCTCAGCGCCTCGAGAGCGACGCGCGGGCGGTGACGATCGAGACCGTGCACGCGAGCAAGGGCCTCGAGTACGGCTACGTTTTGCTGCCTTTTTGCTGGCAAGAGCGCACCTTCGAAGCAAAAGACGGCCCCGTGAAGATCGCGGGGCCGAGCGGCGCGCGGGTGAACCTCGAGGGCGCAGCGAGCGCGCGTCGGTCCGCGGCGGCCGACGAGGTCGCACGGGAAGAGGCGCGCGAGGCCCAGCGCAAGCTCTACGTGGCGCTCACACGCGCGAAGCACCGGACCCTCGCATGGATCGGCCCGCTCACCGACGGCGGCGAAGATCTCGCGCGGAGCGCGCTCGGGCGCGTGGTGCTCCGCGACCCGGAAAAGACAGGAGTTCTACGCGAGGGTGAGCTCGTAGCTCCACGTCCGAGGGCCAAGGCGGCGGAGCGCCTTCCCATGGCCGCCGCGCTCGTGCGTACCGTCGAGGCCCGCCTCGACGCGCTCGTGCGCCGGTCCGAAGGCACCGTCGCGTGGCGCATCGCGGAGCGCGAGCCCCAGGTGCGCCGCTACGCGCTGAAGGATCTCCCCCCCGTGCGGGAGCTCGCCGCCCCTTGGCCCGCAGCGAGGCCCGCGCTGATCTCGCCGTGGCAGACCACGAGCTTCACCGCGCTCACGCGCGCCGCGACCGCGCTCGACGAAAACCAGGGCGCAAGCACGGCACCGGGCGAGGTGACGACCGACGAACGCGAAGCCCCGAGCGTCGAGCCCGCGGTCGCGCGCTCCGCACGCAAGGCCGAGCTCACGCTGACGAAAGGGGGCGGCACCGCCTACGGCACCTTCGTGCACGAGGTCTTCGAGCACGTGGACTTTCGGACGGGGCACGCGCTCGACGGGCGATCCCTCGAGGTGCTTGCCCGCGAGGCGGCACGGCGCACCACCGTGGGCGAAGACGCCGCCACCGAGCTCGCCGGCGCCATGCCTTCGCTCCTGGCCGCGAGCCTCGCGCGCCCCGAGGTGCTCTTGCCCGAAGGTTTTTCCCTCAGCTCCATCGCACGCGACGATCGGCTCGACGAGCTCGCCTTCGACCTCGCGCTCGGGGCGGGGACGCGGTGGCAACGGGGGTCTTCTTCGACCGCCGGGCTCGTCGCGCTCGAGCGCGTCGTCGACGCCATGCGCGCCGCGCCGGAGGTGCTTCCCCCTGCGTGGGTGAGCGACTTCGAGCGTCGCGTGCGCTCCGGTCGCCTCGCCACGGGTCTCGTGGGAATCTTGCGCGGTGCCATCGACCTCGTGTTCCGGGTGCCCAGCCCCCGCGGTGACCGGGCCTTCGTGGTGGACTACAAAACCAACCGTTTGCCAGGATCTTCCCTGGAATCCTACGCGCGGGAAGGCATGGGCGCGGCCATGCGCGAGGGCGACTACCTGCTCCAAGCGCTCCTCTACACGGTGGCGCTCCACCGCGAGCTGCGCCTGCGCCTGCGAAGCTACCGCTACGACGATCACGTGGGCGGCTTCCTCTACCTCTTCGTGCGCGGTCTCGGCGCCGCGTCGAGCGTCGCCGGCGAACCGTGCCCGGGGGTCTACGCCGACCGCTTCCCCGAAGCGCTCGTGGTCGCGGTCGACGAAGCGCTGCGCGCAGGAGAACGAACGTGAACACTTGCTTTTCCTGCGATCCGAGCGTGAACCAAGGCGGCCTCTCATGAGCGCGTTCGTCGATCGCGCGCGGCCCTTCGTGGAGGCGGGGTTGCTCACGGCGGCCGAGGTCGAGGTCGTGCGTCTCGTGGCCCCGCGCTTTGGCGAAGGGAACACCGAGGCGCTCTTGGGGTTGGCGTTCGCGGCGGCGGCGCCACGCTTGGGGCACGTCGTGATCACGCTCACCGAGGCCCGCGAGCTCTTCGAGGGCGTCGCGCGGCCCTTCGCCGACGAGGCCGGAGACGAGCTCCCGTGGCCGAAAGACCTGACCGTTTGGCATGCATGCACTCTGCAATCCATGCTCGTCGGGCCCGATCGACCCTTCGTCGCCGTGCCGCTCGCGGCAGGCGGTTTCGGGCTCGCGACGCACCGCCGCAACGCGGAGGAGGCCCACGTGGCCGAGCTCGTCCGCGCGCGGGCCCGTACGCCCCTCGCAGCGCCGCCGCGCATCGAGGCGCTCGTCGACGCGCTCTTTGGCGCCGATCGCGGGAGTGAGGCGGCGCGCGCGGTGCGTGTTTGCTCCGGTCAATCACTGACGATCGTCACGGGCGGCCCCGGCACGGGGAAGACCTATTCGATCACACGCCTGCTCGCGGCGCTCGCCCTCGCCTCCCCCGAGACGCCACCGCGCGTGAGACTCGCGGCGCCGACGGGAAAGGCGGCCGCGCGCATGGGCGAAGCGATCGCCGAAGGTCTCGCCTCGCTCGCGCTGCCCGAGAAGGTCCGCGTCGCCCTCGGGGGCCTCCGCGCCGAGACCGTGCACCGGGCGATCGGCCTCCGCCCCGACGGCACCGCCCGTTTCGACGAGCAAAACCCGCTGCGCGCGGACCTGGTGGTCGTCGACGAGGCCTCGATGATCGACCTCGCGCTCATGCGTGCGCTCCTGCGCGCGGTGCCAGCCTCGGCGCGCCTCGTGCTCCTCGGCGACCCGGACCAGCTCGCGAGCGTCGAGGCCGGCGCAGTGCTCGACGACTTCGTCCACGCGCCCGAGCTCGCCGCAAACCGCGTGCACTTCACGATCTCACGCCGCTTCGGCGAGGCGCCCACGCTCGCCGCGTGCGCCCACGCGCTCCAGACTCCATTTGCGAGCGAAAACCCAACGAACGGGGCCCCCGCGCAGCTCTCGCTTTTCGGCGATCCCACGCCCATGCGAGGCCCCACGACCGCGCCCCCGGTCGAAGACGAGCGCCGTCACGAGGCCACGGCGCTCCTGCGCGGCGAGCGTGTGGCCGCGAACGATCCCCGCTCGGACCGCCTCACGTGGCTCGGCCCCTTGCGCGGCCGCGACGGCACGCTCGGCCCCGAGCAATGGCACGCGCTCGCGGCTCCCTACGCGAACGGCTACCTCGCAGCCCTCCGCGCGCTCCCCGAAAACCCAAGCGAGACCGATCTCGCGCAGCTCCTCGTCGCGCTCGACGCCTACCGCGTGCTCGCCGTGCACCGTCGCGGCCCCACCGGCGTCGAGACCCTCCAGCGCGAGCTCGAGTCGCGGGTCCTCGGGCCCCTGCCCCACGACGCACCCTCGCGCGGGCGCCTGCGCCACGGGCTCCCGATCCTCGTCGTCGAGAACGCCCCCGAGGCGCACCTCACGAACGGCGACGTCGGCATCGCGCTCGAGCTCGCGGGCGCGCTCACCTGCATTTTTCCAGGAGAAGCACGGGGCACCGTACGGCGCGTGACGCCGGCGCGCATGCCCGCCTTCGAGGGTGCGTTCGCGATGACCGTGCACAAGTCGCAGGGCAGCCAGTTCCGCGAGGTGGCGCTCGTGCTCGCGGGGCGAGCGTCGCCGATTCAAACGCGCGAGCTCGTGTACACGGCCATCACCCGCGCACGCGAGGCGGTCCGCTGGGTGGGCGGCGCGCACGAGCTCGACGAGGCGCTCCGCACCCGAACGCGCCGCCGCAGCACGCTCCGCGAGCGCCTCGCAGGGTGACGAAAGAGTCTCATCGCCCCAAATCGTCGCTCTGCGGCGCCGGAGCGAGCAGCGGCGGAGACTGGCCGGGCGCGCGGGTGCACGAGCCGAAGCCGCGCGCGAGCGAGGCGTCGCACCGCCCAACGAGCCGCTCCGTCCCCGTCGTGCCAAGAGGCCCCTCGAGCACCGCGCGTTCCCTGGCCACCTCCGCGCTCACGAGCTGCACGAGAGCATCGAGCACCCCGCCCGCACGCGCGCCCACTCGGGCCGCAGCGCGTCGAACGCCGCCTGCGCGGGCCCGTCGTCGTAGGGTCGCTCGAGCGCGTGCATGAGGGCGTCGAGCTTCGCGGTGCTCCCTTGCATCACGTCGTCGATGGCTTCTTGCGCGAGGTAGTTGCGAAAGACGATGCGCGGGTTCGTCGCGTTCATCGTCGCGCGCACTGCCGTGCGGTCCTCGCGGTTCTCGCGGAGGCGTGCCGCGTAGCGCTCGAGCCACGCCGCGAAGCCCTCGCGCTCCGCGTGGAGGAGATCCGGCTTGTAGGCAGCAGCTTCGACCGCCTCCACCGAAGGAGCTTTTTCATCCAATGACGCGAGCCGGCGAAAGAAGATCGTAAAATCCAATTCGAGGCGTTTTAGCCAATCGAAGGCCTCGCTCACCAGGGCCGTATCGCCGTCGCCGCGGTGTTCGTCGAAGCCGAATTTCGACGCGAGCATGCGCATGGCCTCGGCGTCGTACACGTTCGCAAATCGATCGATTCCTTCGAGGAGCGGCTTGGGCGAGGTGACGAGCGGCTGGAGGGCGACCGCGAGCCGCTCGACGTTCCACGAGCCGATGTGCGGCTGCGCGCCGTAGCAGTAGCGTCGGCTCTCGCGATCGGTCGTGTTCGGCGTGAATGCCGCGTCGAAGTCTTCGACGAAGCCATAGGGGCCGTAGTCGAGCGTGAGCCCGAGGATCGACATGTTGTCCGTGTTGAGCACGCCGTGCACGAAGCCGACGCGCATCCAGTGCACCACGAGCCGCGCGGTCCGCTCGGCGACCTCGTGGAAAAACGCACAGATTTTTTCCTCGCCGGCGTAGCGCGACGCGATGGCGGGGTAGTGCGTGTCGATGACGTGGTCCACGAGCGTGCGGAGCAGCTCCACGTCCCCGACCGCGCGCGGCAGCTCGAAGTGACCGAAGCGCACGAAGCTCGGCGCGACGCGGCAGACGATCGCGCCCGGCTCGTAGGCGGCGTTCCCGTCGTAGAACATGTCGCGCATCACCTGGTCGCCCGTGAGCACGAGCGAGAGGGCGCGCGTCGTCGGAACGCCGAGAAAATGCATCGCTTCGCTGCACGCGAACTCGCGGAGCGACGAGCGGAGCACCGCGCGCCCGTCGCCACGGCGCGAGTACGCCGTGCGGCCTGCGCCCTTCAGTTGAAGCTCGTGGCGATCGCCGCGCGCGCTCGTGTGCGTACCCAGAACGATGGCGCGCCCGTCACCCAGCTGCCCCGCCCAGCCGCCGAACTGATGACCGCCGTAGGCCATCGCGAACGGCTCGGAGCCGGGCCAGACGCGATTTCCCGAGAGCATTTCCAAGACTTCTTGCGACCCAAGCGACGAGAGATCGACACCGAGGAGCGCGGCGACGTGGGGCGAGACCGCGAGCGCACGCGGCGCCTTGACGGGCGTTGGCGCCGCCGAAGCCCACGCGACACCGGGCGTGGGGCGACTGGCGAGGTTGCCGCTGCGGTCACCGGGGAGCGCCGCTTGGTACGGACTCGAGAGGGAGAAAGGCATCGCATGCGACGTTTCCACGGGCACGCCGCCGGCGCAACCAACCCGCGCGAGCTTACCCCACGAGTGGAATCATCGGAATCAATACCTCCGATTTACACTCGAAGTTACGCTTTATTTGCTGTACCGCGTCATTTCACCATTGAAGGAAGTGACGCGACCGTGCATGGTGTGCGCATGTTGACCCTTAGCACCACGCCTTCTCCCGATGGTTGGCGGCTCGCGGCGGCCGCAGAGGAACTTACGCTTCCTTACCTCCTGCGCCAACGCACGGAGCCTACCCGAAGTACCCGCGAGGCCGGGGTCTCCTCCTTTGGCCGCGTCTCCCGCGAGCCTGTCCTCCTCGACCACGCCAACGGCGACTTCCCTGTCTTCGCGACCAACGCTGCGCTGCTCTACCTCGGCGAGCGCCACCGTCGCCTCCTCGACCGCGAGCCCCGCGCGCGGGCTTGCGCCATTCAGTGGCTCTGCTGGGAGAGCACCATGCTCGGTCCGCTTCACGGCTCGGGCGCGGACCACTACCCCTCGAACGCGCGCAGCCTCGTGCCGCCCGCCGCGCTGACGCGACACCTCGAGCTCCTCGACCGCCGCCTCGCCGGCGCGCCCTTCCTCGCCGGGACCTTCGGCATCGCAGACCTCGCGGTGTGGAGCTGGGTGCAGGAGTACGCGCGCCGCGGCGTGAGCTTGAGCGAGACGCCCAACGTCGAGGCGTGGTGCGATCACATTTCGCGCCGCCCGGCGGTGCGCCGCGCCCTCGCACGCTTCGCCCCCGCGCCCCTCTTCGATCTCGACCCGCTCGCGACGACGACGGCGGCCGAGTAGGCGCGCGGATCGGAGGGGACGCCTCCCGCTTCGTGGCGTGGCTTACGAGGCGCGCACGAGGCGGGCGCTGCCATCGAGGCCGACGTCGGTGCGGCCCACGAGGCCAAGCGGGGTCGCCTCGAGAACCGGACGAAATCGACCTTTGGCGCAATACGCGTCAAGGAGGCATTTCTTTTCCAATGAAACCACCGCTGCGCCGAGCCCGCCGCTCAGGTACACGCCTCCGCGCGCGAGACCGCGGAGGGCGACGTTGCCGAGCTCGGCGCCGAGGAGCCCCGCGAAGAGGCGCACGGCCTTGCGCGCCGCGGGAGACTTCGACTGCGCGAGCGCGACCACGCGCTTGTTCGCGTCCGCGGGGAGCTCGGCGCGCGGCGTGCGATCGCGGAGCCCGAGCTCTTCGACGACGAAGCGGTGCATGAGCCCGAGCCCATCGCCGCAGAGGAGGCGCTCTTGCGAGACGCGGCCGTGCACACGCTGCGCGAAGACGAGGAGCGCGTACTCTTCTGCATTTCGCGGGGCGAAATCTGCGTGACCGCCCTCGGTGGGCATGGGCACCACGCCTTCCTGCGAGGGCACGAGGAAGCACTCGCCGAGGCCGGTGCCCGCCGCCACCACGGCCACCACGCCGCGCTTCGTGCTCGGGGCACGGTCGCCGTTCAAGAGCTCACGGTCGCGCGGCCTTGCACCCTCGCAACCGAACGCGAGCGCGACCATGTCGTTGTGGAGCGCGACGCGCGTGAAGCGAAAACGACGTGCAAGCGCCTTCGCGTCGACGACCCACGGGAGGTTCGTCGCCACGCACTTGTGACCTTCGACGGGCCCCGCGATGCCGAGGCTCGCGACGGTCGGTGCCGCCTGCGGGTGCTCGGCGAGGAAGCGCGCGATCACCGCACCGGCGCTCGCGAACTCACGAGATGGATAGGTTTTTTCCAGGATTCGACGCTTCGCCTGCGCGTCGTAGAGCGCGAGCCGTGCGTTCGTACCGCCAAGATCACCCGAGAGAATCACACGAACGCCGTACGCGAATCGACGGCGGCGCGCCAGTTTGCCGCGGGCTCCGAGAAGTGCGCCCTTGCGCGATGCGGGCCGAGCGCGTACGCCGCCAGGCGCCGATGAACTTGCTCGTCCTTTCCCGCAATCCGCAGCTCTATTCGACGAGCCGACTCGTGCTCGCGGCGCGGTCGCGCGGACACACGGTCACCGTGGCGGACCCGCTCCAGTTCCGCATCGTGATCGCGAAGGGCCTCCCGGCCATGTTCCTCAACGACGCGCCCATCGGCCGCACGGACATGGTCATCCCGCGCATCGGCGCGTCGATCACGAACTACGGCCTCGCGGTCGTGCGCCAGTTCGACATGATGGGCGTCCCTGTGCTCAACAACGCGGTCGCCATCGCGCGTTCGCGCGACAAATTGCGGGCGATGCAGCTCCTCACGAAGCGAAAGATCGACGTTCCGACGACCGTGTGTGCGCGCACGCCCGAGTCCGTCGAGCTCTCGCTGAAGCTAGTGGGCGGCACGCCGGCGATCGTGAAGCTGCAGCAGGGAACCCAGGGCATCGGCACGATGATCGCGGAGACCCCGCAAGCGGTGACCTCGCTCCTCGAGGCGCTCTGGGCGATGGGCCAAGACATCGTGCTCCAAGAGTACATCTCGGAAGCTCGCGGCGCCGACCTGCGCGCCATCGTGGTCGGCGGGCGCGTGGTCGCGGCCATGCGCCGCCAAGCGCGCGCCGGGGAGTTTCGTTCGAACCTGCACCGCGGCGGCTCGAGCCTGCGCATCGACCTCGACAAGCGCTACGCTCAGGCGGCGGTCGCGGCCGCGAAGGTCATGGGCCTCGAGGTCGCGGGCGTCGACATGCTCGAGAGCAAGACCGGGCCGAAGATCTTGGAGATCAACAGCTCGCCGGGCCTCGAGGGCATCGAGCGTGCCACGAGCGTGGACGTGGCCGGGGCGATCATCGCCCACGCCGAGCGGCTCCTCGCGCGCCGCGCCAAGCGCCGCAAGAAGGACGACGTCGTCGAAGGCGAGCGCCGCTCCACGCGCATGCGCGAGTCGCTCATCCCCGTGCCCGTGGCGGGCGGCAAGAGGGTCAACTTGGTGCGCGGCGCCTGACCGCGAAGCGCGGCTTCGGCCTCGCGCTCGGAACTCGTCGCGGGACGATCTCCTCGGTAGACTCGCGCCATGATCGAGCGTGAGCGCGACGGACAGTTCCTTGTATTCCGCATCAAGCGCCCCGAGCGCAAGAACGCGCTGGACTTGCAGACCCTCGGCCAGCTCGCCGACTACGTGCGCGCGGCGGCGACCGACAAATCGCTGCGTGCGATCGTGCTCACGGGCTCCGACGGCACCTTCGCTTCGGGCGCCGACCTCGCCGACCTGCAGGCCATGCGCACGGAGGAAGACGCGGTTCGCTTCCTCGAGCTCGGCCGCTCGATCACCTTCGGTCTCGCGTTCCTCGACGTGCCCGTGATCGCCGCGGTCAACGGCCTCGCCTTCGGTGGCGGCGCCGAGCTCGCGTTCGCGTGCGACCTGCGGGTGGCGGAGCTCCGTGCGCGCTTCTGCTTCAAGCACGCGCGCCTCGGGCTCGGCCCCGCGTGGGGCACTACGGCGCGCCTCCTGGCCCTCGCAGGCCCCGGCCGTGCGTGCCGTTACCTCTTCACCGCGAGCGAGATCTCGGCCTCGGAGGCCGCAGCCCAAGGCCTCGTGGAGAACGTGGTCGCGAACGATCAATCGGTCGCTTCGGCGCTCGCGTGGGCCTACGACATCAGCCAGGGAGCGCGCGGCTCCGTCGCCGCCATGAAGGCCCCGGTGCGTACGGGGGTGCAGGCGTTCGAGGCCGCGCACGCCGAGGAGCGCGCACGCTTCCTCCAGCTCTGGGCCGCGCCCGACCACCGGGAGGCGCTTGCAGCGTTCTTCGAGCGGCGTGCGCCAAAGTGGTCCAGCTGACCGAATCGGGGAGTCGCGAGACGCCTCGAAGCGTCGGTTGGTTTCGCGCGCGCGGCCGCTCACTCCGCGAGGAGCGGGAACTCGTCTTCGACGACGTCGGGCTCGATGGCACGGAGCGCCTCGAGGAGCTCGCGTGCGTCTTGGAAGCGCTCGTTCGGATCGAGGTTCATCGCGCGCTCGACCAAGCGTCGCCAGCCCTCGGAAACGGTCGGCTCGTGCGGCCAGCGCAGGTTCTCCCAGCTGAGCGCCTCGCCGCCCGAAATGCGGACGTGGAAGCTCGCCGTGAGCGGCGCCGGCGCGTCGCCCGTGAGGCACTCGTAGAGCATCGCCCCGAAGGCGAAGATGTCGGCGCGCGCGTCGACCTCGCCGCCGCGCTCTTGCTCCGGCGCCATGTAGCCTGGGGTGCCCATGGGCACGCCGTTCACGGTGATGCGCGTCTCGGCCCACTCGACGCGAGCGATCCCGAAATCGAGGATTTTTGGGCGCGTTCCGCCCTCGGGCGTGGCGACGAGGAAGACGTTCTCGGGCTTCAGGTCGCGGTGAATGACGCCCGCCGCGTGGATGGCCTCGAGCGCGCCTGCGAGCTCCGTCGCGATGGGCACGAGGTCGTTCGGGCGAAACGGACCGTCGCGCCGAAGCCGATGCGCGAGCGAGTCGCCCTCGAGGAGCTCCATCACGAGGTAGATGGTTCCGTCCGGGAGCTGGCCCTGATCGAGCACCTCGACGACGTTCGGATGCCAGGCCAAACCCAGGGCTTCCGCTTCGCGGCGCAGGCGGTCCGAGGCCACGGAGTCGTGCGCCGAGGAAGCGAGCAGGAGCTTCATCGCCACGGGCCGGCCGTCGCTCGTGCGCACCGCCTCGTAGACGACGCCGCTCGCGCCCGACCCCATGCGCCGACGCACACGGTACGTACCTGCGAGGAGCTGACCTTCGAGCCCCGCCGCGCCTTGTTTCGCGCGGGTCTCCTCGAGGGCGATCTTGCGCT